>SLEO01000034.1 GCA_007124745.1 Myxococcales bacterium | reverse complement strand
GCTTCTTTTTGAAGATGTGTCCCGGTCTGCAGCGGGCCGTCGGCGGTCGCTTGCGCGCTTGGATGAGGCGTCCGGGGCACCGTACTCCACCGCGCTCGGTGAAGCGGCGGCGAGCGTGGTCGCCTGCCGCTTCCGGCTGAGTTCCAGCCAGGGCCAGCGCGGACCATTCTCCTGACAGCCTTCCGTCAGCGCGCGTTCAGTGCAGGGAATACGTACATGAAAGTGATCGTCATGGGGTAGCGCTCGTGTCGGCTGGTGCAGTACCCAAAGCAGGGCCTCCGCAAGGTCCGGGTCCGCCTCGAGTTCATCGATGATGCCAAGAAGCCGCTGCTTGAGGCCCGCGGACACGAGAATCCATGTCACTGGAAGGTGCGCGACAAGGCTGCGGGCGTAGGCGTAGTTGTGTAAGTCGCTGAAGATGCGCGCGTCGGCGCCGCCGCGCGCGGCGATTTCCGCCGCATGCAGACCACCGAAGCGGTCAAAGCGCCGCGCGCGGGTGGTCGCCATGGTGCCTCCTCGCGGGTCACTTGTCACAAAGAAGAGATCCACGTCGCGACCGCTGCGGTGTGACTGGTGTCGCGGGTGTTGTCCGCCCGCTGTCGCAGACAAGTCCCCGACTACGAGAGGGCTCATACCGGGGAAGCTTGAGGAGAGGTCGCTGGCAACCGCCTGCAAAGCCGCCACGAGTTCTCGGGTGCCAAAATGCGTGGGTTCGCTCGGACGCAGCCGGCGCAGGTTAGGGTGGTGACGGTCGAGCGGGGTGCCTTGCCGCAGCCAGCCATGGGTACCGGACCCAAGGGATTGGGACGTAGGCGCAGGTGGTGCACAGCCGATGGCGCCTAGAAGGAGGCAGGACAGTACAGTGAGCCTTATGCTTTGGAGTACGGCGGCGGGCGTCAGCCTAAAGCGCCAGCCGCCGAGAAATGACGCATGCGCGCAGGAAAGTTGGCTTGGGCTCATCACGCGACGGCGCAGGATAGGGGATGTCGTCGACTTCGGCCAAATCACCGTACGCCGCCTTTGGGCGCGGTTGCGGTAGGCGCCTGGAGATATTCCGGGCGCAGGTGATGCGGAGCGACCCATTCTGCGGTAGGTTGAGGGCCCCGGGTTTGCGGCGGGACGCGCGCTTCATCAGACGCGCGGGCAGCGAACATCGCCGCAGAACCCCCGAAACATCATGGATAAACTTTCTGCCCAGCTCGACCGCGGATGGGAGCAACTCAACCAGGGCCGTCTGCAAGAGGCTCTGAAGGCCGCGACCCATGCGCTGGGGTGCGACGCGGACGCTGCGGAGCCGTATTACCTCCAGGGCTGCGTCTGGCTCGCACTTCAGCAGCCCAGCAAAGCGCTTGATCTCCTTGAGCAAGCAGTGGAACTCGACGATTCTTTCTTCGAGGCTTTCCTTGCGGGGGCCGACGCGGCATTTGCCTGCGGACAGGACGCAGAATCCGTACTGCGTTGGCTCGAAGGTGCGTCGGAGGTGGCCGAGTCAGACGATGAACGCCAGGCGTGCCTCTTGCGGCGCGCGGACGTTGAGTTGGGCGCGGGGTTGCGCGCTGTCGCGACGCAGCACGTGCAGGCCGCCCTTTCCCTGGCGATTCCCGACCAGGTTGAACAGCAGGCCTTGTTGCTACGCCTTGCGGCGGAACTCGACCTCTGGGCGTTAGCTGAGCCGGTGGTTGAGGCGATGCGAAAGGGGCCCCCAAGCGTTGAGCGCGAGCTTGCGCTCGGCCGCATGGCGGAGAGTCGCGGGCGGCTTTCCGAGGCGACGCTGCACTACGCGGAAGCAGCCAACCTGCATCAGCTCGATTTGAGTTCCCAAGCCGCGGCCGGAAAAGCAGTGGAGCTACCCAGTCTATCGGCGCGGGAGCGATTGGGGGCGCAGTTGAGAGAGCAGCTTTCCCCTGAAAGCCTGCTTACCCTTGGCGCAGCACCCATCATCATCGGCGAGCTGCCCCCGCTAGAGTTGGTGCTTACGGGGATTGACCCGCGCGTACCTGCCCACATCGACGCGGAGGAGATTGACTCGGCGCAGGATGCTTCGGCGGCGCCACAGCCCGCAAGCCCGGGGGCGTCTGCGGCACCGAGTGTCGGCGGACGACACAAGGGTGCTGCGGCGGCGGATACGGAAATCCGCTTTGTATGCATCTATCTTCGCAATCTGCAGTCGCTTGTACTTGGCGGTCAAGATTGGTCTGAAGCCGTGCTCTCGACGCTAGAAATCGAGCTTGCCTCGCCGCGGTTGGCACGGGAGGAACTGCAAGGCCCCGCAGAGCCCTCGAGCGCGCTTCCGCCAGCGACCTAGGTGCCAACGTTTCAGAGGAAGCTTCAAGGATACGCTCCGCACCGTGTGCCTGCGGCCCCTTACGCTCTGTTCTCGCTCGAAGCCTCTTTGCGGGCACCGGATGCGCGCTCACGTCGCTGCTGCAGTTGCCGCATGCCGAGGCTTAGTGCGTCGGTGCACAGCCAGTGTGGCCCCTCCGGCGGGAGGCGCAGCCGGATGGCCACGCCTCCCGGCAGCATGAGGTCAAGGCTGTAGCAATGGAGCATCACCTGAGGCCATTGAATCACACTTCCCCCGGGTAGGTGGCTCCGTCGACGTCCCCCGTAGAGCGCGTCGCCGAGGATAGGGCCGCTGACTTCCGCGGCATGGACTCGGAGTTGGTGGGTGCGACCGGTCAGGGGCTTGAGCCAGTGCAAGCGCACGCATGTATCTTCGAGCCAGGGCCGAGCGAGGGTCTGCGCCGGCTTGAGACCGGCGATGCCGCTAGCCGGGCCCGCTTGGCGATGGCTTCCAGAAGTGAGGCTAGGGGCAAAGCCGTCCGATCGGCGCCGTTTGGGGGTGGCTTTATCGACACCGATCGGCAGAGTACAGCGCCCAGAGAACGGTGGTGCGTCGGCGGGAAGCGCGGCCAGATATAGGCGACGATAGCGATGTTCTGCGCGGGCCTGAAGTACCTGCGCGTTGAGTTCTGACGTCAGTGCGTAGAGTACGAGGCCGCTTACCGGCGCATCTAAGCGCGATGTCGGGTGGAGAAAAGGGCGATGGGCAAAATGGGGTTGAGCCCGAAGCCATGCGGTGAGGCAGGGCGTATCGACGGACGGAGCCGTGGTCGGCAGGTGGGGCGGCTTGAGGAGGGCGACCCAGCCTCGGCCTTCGGCGATGATCTTGGGTGAAGGCATTTAGGGTTGTGCGAGGCTGTCCCTCGCGCGCGGCAACCGTGCCGCGGGTAAATAGGTCTGCATCAGTGCTTGGCGGCCCGGTTCGCGCTACCCTCGAAAGGCAACATGGACGACTTCGACGACCATTTCCACGACGAATGCGGTGTCTTTGCGGTCTATGGTGCGCCAGAAGCCAACAAGCTGACCTATTTGGGGCTGCATGCCCTCCAGCATCGCGGGCAAGAGTCTGCGGGTATTGTCACGTCGAACGGCAAGCAGCTCTTCGCCCAGCGCCGGCTGGGGCGCGTTCAGGAGTGCTTCAGCGAAGAGACCATGCAGAAGTTGCCCGGCAGCTGCGCCATCGGTCACGTTCGCTATTCCACGGCGGGCGGTACGCACATCAAGAATGCCCAGCCCTTCGCTGTGGACTACGCGCATGGCTCGCTGGCCATTGCGCACAACGGCAATCTCACCAACGGTCTCGCGCTGCGCAAAGAGCTTGAGGGCCTGGGCTCTATCTTTGCCTCGACGAGTGACACCGAAGTCATCGTTCACCTCATCGCGCGTGCCCAAGGCCGCACGCTATACGACCGCGTGGTCGAGGCGCTGCGGCGGGTCGAGGGCGCCTACTCACTGGTGATCTTAAGCGAAAGCTCGCTCGTTGTTGCCCGAGACCCCTACGGCTTCCGTCCGCTCTGCCTCGGCATTTTGCAGGATGCCCCGCTCTTCGCATCTGAGCCTCCGGCCTTCGAGCTACTCGGCGGCGAGTTCATCCGCGACGTTGAGCCTGGCGAGGTCATCGTCGTCGACGAGAGCGGCATGCGCTCGACCTATCCCTTCAAGAGTAAGCCTCGGAAGATGTGCGTGTTCGAATACGTCTACTTCGCACGACCGGATGCGGTGCTCGAAGGCGTGAGTGTGTACGAATCGCGTAAGCGCATGGGGGCGGCACTGGCAAGGCAGTCGCCGGTGGACGTGGACCTCGTAGTCCCGGTTCCCGATAGCGGTGTGCCCGCGGCGATGGGCTATGCGCGCGAAGCTGGCTTGCCCTTCGAGTTTGGTCTCATCCGTTCGCACTACATCGGGCGCACGTTCATCGAGCCTTCTCAGTCGATTCGCCACTTTGGGGTGAAGCTTAAGCTCCAGCCGCAGCGCCAGTTGCTCGCGGGCAAACGCGTCGCGGTGATTGACGACTCGATCGTTCGCGGCACGACCTCGCGCAAGCTTGTGCGCATGATCCGTGACGCGGGCGCGAAAGAGGTGCACCTTCGCATCTCCTCGCCGCCGACGCGCTGGCCTTGCTTCTACGGCATTGACACACCGAGGCGCAGTGAACTGATAGCGGCGAGCTATTCGCCCGAAGAGATTGCCCGCTACGTCACGGCGGATTCCCTCGCTTACCTCGAACCCGAGGGCCTGCATGCCTCGGTGGGTAGCGGCGGATTCTGCGATGCCTGTTTTACCGGTGATTACCCTATTGCGCCGAGCAACCCCGAAGACTCTCCTCAGCGCCGCTTACCCCTTGTCGCCGAGTAGGCCACTCATCTGAGTGCCGCGCCGAAGCGCATAGCCCTGACGCGGAGTCCGGCGGCGTGGTGTTGGGCCGAGCGTACGCAGCGCTCGCATCTGCGGGTGCACCTGTGCGCGGCGCCCAGGCAGTGCAGGGCTAGTGGTAGGTTGGGGGAGGCGTGCTGCTGGTTCTATTGGGTTGCGGTAACGGTCTATCCATCACGTCTGGGAGAGGTTGGCGGCGCGGTGCCGCTGGCGGGCGCCGGCCGCGCCGGCGCCACAGCATTGCGCCAAGTAACAGTAGGATGCACGCAGAAGTCACCAGCCACGGTAGCCACCGTAGGCGCTGCGTCAGCTGAGTGCGCCAGAGGCTGAGGCCACGGTTCAGCGACATGTCGTAGGCGAGCGGAAAGGCTGCTTCCAGCGAATCGGTGGCGTTGAGGTGGCGAAAAAGTTCGGGATAGCGCTGGCCGACGGCGCCCTCCTGAAGGCTCAGGAAACGGATAAACTCGGCTACTTCAAGAGCATGCGGCCAAGCGAGGTCGGCGGGCAGTATCACCGTGAGGACATAGAGGGCGACCAGTCGCTGCGCTCTGTGCACGAGGCGAAGTCCGGGCCCGCTGTGCGAGACCGCGCGCGCCAGCCAGGCGCGGGTGCGCGGTGCATCGGGAAGCGCGGCGTCTGCCATCGCTTCGACCACGCGACGACGAAGCGCGGGTTGGGGAGTGTCGGTGGCTGCGGCTGCACTCGCCTCCGGGAGCACGATTGTGAACACGCCCTGAGGTAGCGTTCCGATAACCCTGATGCCCGTCGCTGCCTCCGCCCCCTCGGCTGCCGCGCGCTCTGGTGGCACTAGGGCCTCGGCACGTGGGGGCAGGGTCCTCAAGAGGTCGCAGGTCAGCACCTTTGCCACTGCACGGCGTTCGCCAGCGTCGCTCGCACCGTGAATGGCAAGGCTCAGCCCGCAGGCGTCCGCACTTTCCGCGCCGAGGCTTTGTCCGAAGCAGCCGCTGAGCGCCGAGGCGTAGAGCGCAAAAGCGACAAAACGAGCCCCGCGCGTCACGGCTTCAGCGAACAGCGCGTGCGACTCGGTACCTGCTCCGCTGGAAGCCAAGGCCCGTGGCGCGAGACGCTTGCTTCGATGTTTGGCAGCCGGTGCGGCTATGGGCACGAAGTTAAGCCTACCATGATGCGGATTGGCGTCAGACATCCCTTGAAGTGACGGTGGAATCGCGCAGGCTGGTGGCCCATGTGGCGAACCGTTGCGATTGCGCTCTTTACCATCGGGTGGAGCGTTCCGGTTGTCTTGGCGGGTGTGCTGCGGTTTCGCAGGCTGACGATTGCGCTTTGCTACCGCTGGGTACGGGTCTCGGCCTGGCTCACCGGTGCGCGGGTCCGTGTGCGTCAGCTTGCGCCGCTACCAAGTGGTGCGGCGATTTACATGGCGAATCACGTGTCCCAGATCGATATCTTGGCGCTGATGCTAGCGGTGCCGCGCCCCTGCACATTTATCGCGAAAGCTGAGTTGCGGCGTGTGCCATGTTTTGGTCCGTCTCTCGCCGCTTTTGGCATTGTATTCGTTAAGCGCGGCAGACGTGACAGTGCGCAGGATGCGCTGGCAAGCGCAGCGACGGCCTTGGCGGAGGGTAGGCCGCTGGTGGTATTCCCCGAGGGGACGCGGGGCCAAGAAGGCGGGCCGCTCCTTCCTTTCAAGAGTGGGGTATTCCGCCTCGCGCAGAGCGCGCGCGTGCCCGTCGTGCCTGTGGCGATTCGCGGCGCCGGCCACGTCCTGCCCAAACACGCCATAAAGATGCGACCCGGCCAAGTGGAGGTTGTGCTGGGCGCCGCGCTGCCGCCTGCAGACTTCGCAGATATGCCCGTGCGCGCGTTCGCGGGTCAGGTGCGCGACGCCGTTAACCATCTGGCTTCCGTCAACGACAGCAGCCCATCTGCGAATCAAGCGTCCGAAGGCGCCGGTTTTTGCGACGGTCCGGCCAGCACGTATCGCTTCCAGTAAGTATCGAGGGCGATTTTCAACTTGGGAGCGAGGACGTAGAGCGCGATGATATTGGGCAGCGACATGCCCAAAATCATAAGGTCTGAGAAGGCGACGACGTTCTCTAGGTTGAGTAACACCCCCAGCACGATGACCGCGATAAAGACCCAGCGGTAGGCCACCGAGCTGCGTTCACCGAAGAGAAAGACACACGAACGCTCACCGTAGTAGCTCCAGGAAATGGCCGTGCTGATAGCGAAGAGCAGTACGGCTACGGAGAGCACGGTGGGAAACCAAGGGAGAACGCTGCCGAACGCGTTGGAGGTCATGACGACACCCTCGCCAGGTTCGAGATACGCGCCCGTGACTACGACAACCAGCGCCGTCATGGAGCAGACGACTATGGTGTCGATAAAGGGCTCAAGCAGCGCGACGATGCCTTCGCGGATAGGTTCATCCGTTGCGGCAGCAGAGTGGGCGATGGCGGCGGAGCCTACGCCTGCCTCATTGGAGAAAGCGGCGCGCCTAAAGCCCATGACGGCGACGCCCACGACCCCACCGAGGCCTGCACGTGGCGCGAAAGCCTCGCTCACAATCGTCGCGAGCGCGTCCGGGACGAGGGCCGCGTTGTGACCAAGAATCCAGAGCGATGCGCCCACGTAGAGCACGCACATGGCGGGCACGATGATGCTAGCCACGACGGCAATCCGCTTGATGCCACCGATGATCACCACGCCAACGATGGTGGCGAGCCCGATGCCAAAGCCAAGCGCACCGATGTTGCTATCTAGAATTGGCAGGATTCGCGCCGCTTGGGCGTAGCTCTGGTTGGACTGGAACATGTTGCCGCCACCGAAGCTGCCGCCGATACAAAGCACGGCGAAGAGCTGCGCCAGTCTGCGTCCGATCCACGCTGAGCGTTCGGAGCCGAACTCAGCAAAGCCCCGCTCGAGATAGCGCATAGGACCGCCGAGCACGCGTCCTTCGCTGTTGATCGTGCGGTACATCTGCGCGAGGGCGCACTCGCTAAACTTAAGCGACATCCCAAGAAAGCCAGCAATCACCATCCAAAAGGCAGCGCCAGGTCCGCCCATGCCGATGGCGACCGCAACGCCGCCGATATTACCCAGTCCCACGGTGGCCGAGAGCGCCGAAGACAGCGCTTGAAAGTGTGAGACTTCGCCGGGGTCATCCGGGTTATCGAACTTGCCGCGCAGCACGGCGATGGCGTGGCCGAAGGCTCTAATATTCAGGAAACGCCAGCGCAGCGTGAACACGATGCCGCCGAAAACGAGCCACGCGACGATGACCGGCAATTTGACGCCGTTCCCCTCGTGGTTGTCCCAGAACCAAAGGTCGAAAAACAGGACGGAATAGATGGGCCTTACGATCCAGTCGCCGAAGCCACTGTCGAGCGCGTTAAGCGTTCGGTCGAGGCGGCTTTCCTGTGCAAAGGCAACCGACGAGCAGAGCGCCAGCGCAGCCATTGGGGAAAGGGCTAAACCCGCGAAGCGCCAAACGAGATGCGCCGAGGCAGCCGCGACCCGCCGTGGTGCCCGTGTGCGTCCTGCGCCCGAGAATGCCTGCGAAGGTAACCGTTCAGGGGGCTTTTTCGACGAATGTGCTGATACTGCGATGCAAGCCTCGAATTCTATGCCGTTGGCGCGGCGGCGCCCGCGGTACTGGGGGAGCGGCGCTGGCGCAGGCGCTTCGTGGTTGAGCCATGCGCTGGATGCCGCCAAAGACGGTTGGGGTAGGGTAGTACGGGACGCCATGCTGCTCGTGCAATGCGGGCCGCGGGACGTCCCGCACACGTTAGCGCCACCTCATGCGTTCGTTTCGCGCTGTCCGCAAGAAATCGATTGAAGATAGTCGCGGCCGCGCCTACTTTCCTCGTGTCGAACGCGTGCCGCGCAGCCGCTTGTCCGCACGCGAGGCAGGATCGGATGCGCTGCGCGGGCCGCTGTCGCATACACCGTGGGCTTGGGCCCGAAACGAGCGGTCGGAGGCGGGTTGCCGCGGGGCGTAATCGGTGACGCGTTCGCGCCGAGAGTGCTAAGGCTGCGCTCACGGCTTATCGGAGCGTGCCTCGGAACGCTCCGATTGGTTGAGGTCGATAACGCATGCTGAACGAATATCTTTCACTGCTTCTCTTCGCAGCGCTTTGCGGCACCGTCGCCCTCGGCATGCTGATCGCTACCTCGTTTTTGGGGCCAAAGAAGCCGAGTGAGGAGAAGCGCATGCCCTTCGAATCCGGCGCGGATTCGGCGGGTGCCCAAGGATTTCGCCTCAGCGTTAAGTTCTATCTGACGGCGATCCTGTTCGTGATCGTCGACATCGAAGTGGCGTTTTTGTACCCGTGGGCGGTGCTCATGCAGGACCTTGGCTGGCGGGGTTTGGTGTCAATGGGACTCTTCGCCACGGTCATCTGCACGTCACTCGTTTACGCCTGGAAAAAGGGGGCTCTGGAATGGGAGCGATAAACCACAGTGGCGAGACCACGCCGACGCACACCCTAGGTGAGGGCGGCTTCTTCACGACGCGGCTTGATGCGCTGCTCGCCTGGAGCCGGAAGCACTCGCTCTTTCAGTACCCCTTTGTCACGGCGTGTTGCGGCATGGAGTTCATGTCCACGGCATCGCCCCGCTACGACATCGCCCGCTTCGGCGCCGAAGCGCCGCGCTTCAGCCCGCGGCAGGCGGATGTCTTGTGGGTGGTGGGCACCGTCAGCCAGCGACAAGGCCCCATCCTTAAGCGGATTTACGAGCAAATTAGCGAGCCTAAGTGGGTCATCGCGTTTGGAACATGCGCTTCCTGTGGTGGCTTTTACGATAACTACACCACTATTCCCGGCATCGATAAAGTCATTCCCGTCGACGTCTACATCCCGGGCTGCCCACCACGGCCCGAGGCGGTGCTCGACGGGCTGATGCTGCTTCAGGAGAAAATCACCCGGGGCGACCGAGGCAAACCGGAGATAGCGGGTCGCCAAGCTGTCGAGCGTCTCGTTCAGGTGCGTCACCCACAGCTGCGCACCACCGCAAGCGCTGCGGCGCCGGCTGCGGATGAGGATGGCCGCGTATGACCTTACTCAACGAGACGGCTTTGCGTGCGAGACTGGGCGAGCACGTCCTCAGCGTTGCTGAGTTCGGCGGTCAATGCGCCGCCGTGGTCGAAGCCGCTTCCTGGTTAGATGTCGCGCGCGCGCTCCGCGAGGGGACGCCTGCGTTCGACCATTTCATCGACCTGACGGCGGTGGATTATCCCGAGGCGGACCCGGCGCTGCGCGTTGAAGTGGTGCTTTTTCTCAGGGCTTCCGCCACCGGCGAGCGTGTTCGCATCAAGACGCGCTGCCCAGCGGACGGGCCGCTAGCGTCGCTCACGTCGCTGTGGCGCGGGGCGAACTGGGCAGAGCGTGAACTCTACGACCTTTTCGGCGTCCGTTTTTCAGGGCACCCGGACCTGCGGCGGATTCTGCTCTACGAGCCGTTTGAGGGCCATCCTTTGCGCAAGGACTACCCCATTGAACGCACGCAGCCGATTGTGGAGTACCGCGACGTGCCCGGTGTGACCAAGCTCGCCCCCTTTGGTGCGGAAGAAGGGCAGCCCTTCGGCCGGGTGGACTGGGCCGCACGGCTTGCCGGTCGCGATCTCCAGGTCTCGCCTTCCATTGCGCTTCAGGCGCAGCAGCGCCGCGCGTTGAGCGAGTCCACCGCTGGTCACGCAGAGGCCGCGCAGGAAGCGGTCTCGACAGCGGCCAAGCAACCAGAGCAAGGCGCCGCCACAGCAGCGGCGAGAGAGGTAGGCCATGGAAGCCGTTGATGACCTAGACCTCCAGTCCCTCGACAAGCTTGAGCTGCCCGCGGACCTGATGGAGCTGAACATGGGCCCTGCCCACCCAGCGACGCATGGAACGGTGCGTCTCAAGCTTAAGCTGGATGGCGAGCGCGTCGCTGCCATCGACATCCAGCCGGGCTATCTCCACCGAGGCTTTGAGAAGTCCTGCGAGCGCGGCACCTGGAATCAGGTGTTTCCTTACGTCGATAGACTCAACTACGTCTCGCCCATGCTGAACAACGTGGGCTTCGCGCTGGCGGTGGAGGGACTGTGCGGCGTGACGGTGCCCGAGCGCTGCCAGTACTACCGCGTCGTCCTCGGTGAGCTGGCGCGCATCACCGACCACATGACCTGCAACGCGGCCACGGCGATGGAACTCGGCGCCTTTACGCCCTTTCTGTGGCTGATGAAGGTGCGGGACTGGATCTACGACGTTCTCGAAATCGAAACCGGGGCGCGCCTGACGCATTCTTTCGGACGCATCGGCGGCATGGCGGCCCCGCCGACGCCAGACCTCAAGGCCAACGTGCGTCGCGTCCTGCCGGAGGTGCTGAAGGTGGTCGGCGAGACCGAGACCTTGCTGCTGCGCAACCGCATTTTTCTCGACCGTGTCGAAGGAACCGGCGTGCTGACACAGGCGGAAGCTCTTGATTACGGGGTTACCGGACCGGTGCTGCGCTCGACGGGTATCGATTACGACGTGCGCAAAGCGGAGCCCTACCTTGTTTACGACCGCTTTGATTTTGACGTGCCCGTCGGGAGTCGCGGCGACAACTACGACCGCTTTCTCGTGCGCCTTGAGGAGACCCGCCAGTCGGTGCGCATCCTCGAGCAGGCACTTGCGCAGATGCCCGACGACGGGCCCATCAATGTGGACGACCCCCGGCTGATTCTTCCGGAGAAGTCCGCAGTGTACACGACGATTGAGGCCACCATCGCCCACTTCAAGTTGGTGATGGAAGGCGTCAAGGTTCCCCGGGGCGAGTACTACTCAGCGACGGAGGGCGGCAATGGGGAACTCGGCTTTTTCATCGTGTCCGATGGCAGCGGCACACCCTACCGCGTGCGTGTTAGGCCCCCGTGTTGGTACGGGCTTCAGGCGGGTGCACGGATGTTCGCCGGCGGGATGCTCGCCGACATCATCCCGACCTTTGGCTCGATCAACATGATTGGCGGCGAGTGCGACCGCTGAATCCGCTGCGGCCTTGCGGCTGACCGATTGACCATCCTGAGTGCCACATTCGACCGAGACGACATCCGACCGAGACATCATGGAGCAAGAGCAAGCATCAGCGGCCCCGCAGCCGATTTTCACCCTAGATGGTCGTGAGATTCCGATTGAGCCCGGGGATTCGATCCTGAAGGCAGCGTGGCGGCAGGGCATCGAGATACCGCACTACTGCTGGCATCCGGGGTTGAGCGTCGCGGCGAACTGCCGCATGTGCCTCGTCGAGATACGCTCCGGCCGCGTCATGAACCTGCCCATCCTTCGCAAGGATGAAGCGACGGGAGAGTTTGTTCCGGCGACCAAGCCGAAGCTCGCGCCCGCGTGCCAGACGCCGGCGACGCCGGGTGCGGAAGTCTACGCCTTGAGTCCAGAAGCCAAGGGTGCGCATCACGCGGTTCAGGAGCTGCTGCTACTGAATCACCCCGTGGATTGCCCCATCTGCGACCAAGCGGGCGAGTGCAAACTGCAGGACTACTGGCACGACAACCAGGCAGACCTCAAGCGCAAGCTCACCGAACCTGTGCACAAGCCTAAAGCGGTGCGCTTTGGTGAGACCATCGTTTACGACGCGGAGCGCTGCATCATGTGCACGCGCTGCATCCGATTTTGCACCGAGGTGGCGAAGGACCCGGTGCTCGACATGCGCGAACGCGGCAACCGCAACGAGGTGGTGCTCGCGCCCGGCCGCACCCTCGACCACCGCTACACGTTGATGACCGAGCATGTGTGCCCGGTAGGCGCGCTAACCAGTCGGGACTTTCGCTTTAAGGCACGCGTGTGGTTCCTGAAGACCGCGCCGAGCGTGTGCTCGGGCTGCGCGACGGGCTGCAATACCTTCGCCGACTTCGACCCGAGGCAGGGTCAGGTGTTCCGTCTGCGCCCCCGGGACAACCCGGAGGTGAACACCTTTTGGATGTGCGACGATGGCATGCTGTCCTACCGCGAGGTGCACGAGCAGCGGCTGCTGGGGCCTCAGCAGCGCAGCCAGACGGGCGTGGCCTCGATCCCCATCGAACGTCTCTACACCGAACCCGACGTCGTGCTTGGCGAAGCGCTCGCCACTGCCCTCAAGGGCGATGCACCCGTCGCGCTTGTCGCGAACGCCGCCCTGTCAACGGAGGACAATACGGCGCTGCTGCGGTTGGCGAAGGCTCTTGGCCACACGCGCGTCTACCTCGCCGGCCGCCCGGCCTGGGAGGGTGACGACATCCTGCGCCACGCCGACCACAATCCTAACCGTGCAGGTGTCGAGGCTGCCGCCGGTGAGCTTGGCATCACGCTGACGGATGCCGCGGAGCTGGTCAGCGGTGGCGCGCGTTTCGGCGGCGTACTTTGGCTGGGCACGGAGCACGCGGTGGACGTCGCAGCTCTGCGCCAAGCGACGTCCGCACTCTGGGTCCTTGGCACGCACCTCGGCGACCTCGCCGCGGCGGCGGACTTGGCGCTGCCTATACTGTCCTGGGCAGAGCAGGCGGGCAGCTACACGAATGCGAAGGGCATCGCCCAGCCTTTTGCGGCGGTGATCCCGCCGCTTGCAGGTCAGCCCAGCGCGGCGGCCCTCCTCACGCTGGCCGGCGGAGTGTTGGCAGACCTGAACGGTGCTGAGCCCACGCCGTCGGCGAGCATGCGCACCTCGGGGGTCTCGGGGGGAGCTGCCGAGGGCCAGATGGAGGCGGCCCAATGAGCGCGAGTCTGTCTGTCGGTCAGGCGCTACTCGCGGCGGCGGGGAAGTCTACCTTCATTTTGGGCCTGGTTTTTGCCATCGCTCCGCTGCTGGTTTGGGCGGAACGCCGCCAGTCCGCGATGATTCAGGACCGTGTTGGACCGCATCGCGCCTCGATACGCCTCTTCGGTCGCGATTGGCGCCTTATCGGCCTGTTGCACCCCTTCGCGGACAGCTTGAAGATGGTCTGGAAGGAAGACTTTATCCCGCCGGGCGCGGATAAGGTGTTGCATGCGTTTGCCCCCTGGATCTCCCTCGCTCCCGCACTTTTCGGGCTGGCGATTATACCGTTCGGTCCTGCTATCTACTTCGAGCATCTCGGCGACACGCTCATGCTCTCGCCCCAGGGGGTGCCGTGTGTTGCGGGCTTGGCGAATGGTGTGCTCGGATGCACGGCCGCCGCGAGCCCCCTTGCGACGGAGCTCCAGGTTGCGACTTTGGATGCGGGTATCCTGCTCTTTTTCGCCGCGGGAGGCCTGGGTGTCGTCGGCGCTGCGCTCGGGGGCTACGCCTCCAACAACAAGTACTCCTTGCTGGGCGGTATGCGCGCCGCGGGGCAGATGGTCAGCTACGAGGTAACCCTTGGCCTCACGCTGGTCGGGCCGCTTCTGGTGTTCGGCACGCTGCGCCCGGAAGAGATGGTGCGCTGGCAGAGTAGCAGCGTGTTCACCTGGGGATTCTTCCTGCAGCCCCTCGCGTTCATTCTCTATTTTGTGGCCGCTATGGCCGAAACCAAGCGGGTGCCCTTCGATGTCCCCGAGGGCGAAAGTGAGCTCGTTGGCGGGTACTTTACCGAGTACTCCGGCATGAAGTTCGGCATGTTCTTCTTCGCGGAGTACGTCGAGGTCATCGCCCTGGCTGCCATCGCAGCCACCTTCTTTTGCGGCGGTTGGCAAGTGCCGCTGCTGACGGACGCGGGCTTTGTCCTCGGCCAGCTTCACGTTCCGATGAGCCACGGCTCTGTGACGGCGCTCCGAGTTGGCGGCTTCGTTATCAAGGTGCTTGTGCTGATATGGTTCCAGCTCATGGTACGCTGGTCGCTTCCGCGCTTTCGTTATGACCAAATCATGCGCTTGTGTTGGCGCTACTTGCTACCGCTCTCGCTGCTCAACATCGTGGTGACCTTTGCCGTTATCGTTTGGCTTCGGAGCTGATAGTGTGCGTGTGGCGCCCAATGCTGCGGTCCTTCGTGCAGCGCCGAGGGGCACAGGGCTGCGTACGGGCCCGGTGGTAGCTCTAGCGAAAACGCGAGAGAAAGAGGAATGATCTGTGGGTAAACCCGTCAAACGACCTGAACAGAGCCTGAGCGAACGGGCCTTTTTGCCGGAGGTGGCCAAGGGCCTCACGCTCACCGCTTCGCGCTTTTTCAAGAATACCTTTTCTTCGGCGGAAAAGGGTGACATCGCGACAGTACGCTACCCCGAAGAGCAGCGTGAGTACCCCGAGCGCTTCCGTGGCGTGCACCGTTTGACGCAGCGTGACGACGGTTCCCCGCGCTGCGTTGCATGTTTGTGTTGCTCGACGGCGTGCCCAGCACAGTGCATTCACATCGAGCCTGCAGAGTACGGCGAGGGGGACCCGCGTCAGGGCTATGAAAAGTTCCCTAAGGTCTTTGTCATCGACGAGCTGCGCTGCATTTTCTGCGGCATGTGCGTCGAGGCCTGCCCCTGCGATGCGATTCGCATGGACACGGGCATGCACATGCCTCCGGCCCTCGAGCGCGACGCCTTCCTGCTCGACAAGGAGCTGCTTCTGAGTCTGCCTGCGGCGGATGGCAGCGTGAAGAGCGCCAACCCCCGACACGAGCCCGGCGACAAGACGCACCCCGGTATCGACCGCGACCGCTCCGGCCACTGAGGTCCCGTCCACTGAGGGCTTGAACTTGGGGTGGGGTGGGGTCAGGCTCTGGCCATGCGGCGTGTACTTCTCGTCTATGCGGTGGCCCTGTGTGTTCTCGGGCTCGGGTCATACTTTCTTGCGGGTCGGCAGAGTCCTACGGCGCTGATTCCAGCGGGCTTTGGCGTGCTTGCCCTCGGCTGCTACTTCCTAGCGGCCACCAAGAGGGCGCTCGCGATGCATCTGGCGGCGGTGCTCGCCTTGCTCGGCACCGCAGGCTCCGTGACGGGCATCAAGGGTGTCGCCACGATGCTGACCGGGGGGACGGTGGCCAGGCCTCTAGCGGCCAGCGCGCAGAGTGCGATGTTTGTGCTGTCTCTGGCCTTCCTTATTTTTGCTGTGAGGTCGTTCATTGCCGCACGACGGTCTGCTGAACCTGGCGCCTGAAGGCGAACGGCGACAGCCGTTTGCATCCGGCGGTTTGGGCTCGGTATTCCTAGTGAACAAACCCCTCCTTGGAGGGCTGTGCGTTGAGAAACGCTTGCATCCCCATTTGGCGGAACTGCGCTGCTTCCGGCAGCGCTTTGTCCTGGAAGCGCGCATCGGCCTCGCACTGCGGCATCCGAACCTCTCGCAGACCTTGCTTCTGGTCGATGCGCCGGGGGCGGGTTTGCGCTTCTACCAGCCGCTCGTGCCTGGGCCGACCCTCACGAGGCTGCGGCCGCTGCTTCCGCAGCTAGCTCCCGGCGTGCGACTCGCGCTAGCTGGTCAGCTTCTCGCCGATGGCTTCGCGGCGCTCGATGGCCTCTATGAGGTGCGCATCGCCGGCAGGCCCGGCGGGCGCGTCCTAGCCCACAGCGATATTGCGCCTGCCAATTTCGTCATGCGCGATGACGCGACCTTTGTGCTCATTGACTATGGTCAGGCACACACCTCGGACCGCCCAGACGGTGAGATGGACACATCGGGCCATGCCTCTCGCTTTATGGCTCCTTGGTGTCTCCACGCCAAAGAGCGCACGTCCTGCGCCAGTGATGCCTGGAGCTTGGCGCTTGTGGCCCTTGATATCGCCACGGGTTGTTCCTTTCATGCGGAGGGCGCGGAGCGTTTCGATGTCACTGGGCTCCTCGAGCGCGTTCTGCGGGCAAGTAGAGATCTCAGGACGTACGAGAAAAGCTTCCCATGGCTGCCCGCCGCACAACGCCTGGTGCACTGCGAAACCGCAAAGGAGGCAGCCGCGCTGGCGCCGCCTTTGCGCGCCCAGCTACCTCACAAGCGCAACGTGAGCGGGCAATCTGACGCCGTTCGGTCAAGTCTCAGTAACGATGCACTCCATACGCTACGGAGCGTCGTAGGCGCTGCCTTTGAAGATCTCTTTCGACGTGTCGCGGATGCGGCTTTTGGCGCGACAGCCTAGGCGGCACGGTCTCTCTAGGCTAGACTCAGGCCGGCTCGGGGGTGGGATGTGTACGGGGCGATTCTCGCGCGGGCAGGGCAGGACTGCCTCGGGGTAACCCGGCGCAGGCCGCAGCTACCAGGCACCCGCCGATAACGTCCCTGAGCGCTGAATTCCTATCTCATGCTGCCGCGACCTGACGACCGAGTCATTTGTTATGCCTGATTTACTCTGGGTCGTTGCTGCTTTGGGCCTGGCCGCGCTAGCTATCCAACTCGCTCTAGTGGGTTGCACCCTTTATTTCGTGGCGTTGCGGCGCCGCACGTCCGTGCTGGGTCTGTGGAGCGGCGACGCAAAGCTGCCGTCGGTCGCGCTCCTCAAGCCGCTCAAAGGGCTTGAGGAGAACCTTGAGGTCAATCTTCGTTCGTTTTTCGAGCAAGACTATCGCGGCCGGCTGGAACTGATCTTCGCATCGACGGACCCTTACGACCCCGCTGTGTTCGTCGCCCGTCGCGTCGCGCGAGAGTACGCGGAGTGCCGCGTCAAGTTTGTCCGGGCGAATGAGTCGCTGACCACGAATCCCAAGGTAGCCGGGCTTAGTGCGGCCCTCGCAGCTACCCACGCGGACTACGTGCTGCAGAGCGATGCGAACGTCTGGGCGCCGCCGGGCTTCGTGGGCGCGGCCGTCGCAGATGCATTGCGCCTCAACGCGGCCCTTGTTTCAGCGCCGATTCTTGCCGTTGGAGAGCGCTCGCTCGGAGCGGCACTCGAGAACGCGCAGCTGTGTTCGGGCATTCTTCCCGCCGTATCGGGTGCTTTTCTAGTCCTCGACCACCCGTGTGTTGTCGGCAAGGCCGTGCTTATTGACCGCGGGGTGTTGAACGAACTCGGCGGTTTTTCGTCGGTGCGCCGCTACCTCTGCGAAGACCACATGTTGGGGTTGCGCTTCCGCAGAGCCGGGTACCGGGTCGCGATTGGGCTTCAGCCTGTGTTCAACGTGAATATCAGGTTGGGGGTCGGCGCCTTTTTCGCCCGTCACGCCCGCTGGCTGAAGATGCGCGCTGTGATTCATCGACCTGCTTTTTTGCTTGAGCTTGCGACGAGCCCCGTGACGACCCTCGTCGTTGCCCTCGGGATGGTCCCCTGGACGCTCAGCGCACTCCCCCTCGCCTTGGGCTTCTGGGCGTTGAGGCTAGGCCTGGACTGGTCGCTCACCGGCGTGTTGCGGCAAAAGCGTTTGCCGTACTGGAGCCTGCCGGCGCTGATGCTGAAGGATGTGCTGCTTTTTGTGGCCTGGTGGGGCGCTCTCTTTTCGCGGCGGGTGGTATGGCGGGGCAATGAAGTACGCTTCGGCCGCCACAGCCGCATTCAGAGCTGCCAACCGCTCAGGCCGGTGGTTGCGACGCTAGGCGTTGTTGCGCCCACCTGGTCGCCATTCAAGCGCCGCAGCGCGCGGCGCCCCGTGACGGCTGATGTGATCACCGTCGTTGAGACAGGCGAGGGGGCTGCTGTCGCCCGAACCGCTTCTAAGCCCGTTGCGTAAGTGAGGGTGCGTGACCGCGACTCGGGGCGCTGCGCCTTCAGTGTGCGGTGTGCCAGGTAAGCCCTCGGCCGATGTCGACGACGAGAGGGACGCGCAGCTTGACCGCGCCCGCCATCGTGGCGCGCAGCAAGTCGGTGCAGCGGTCCGTCTCATCCTCCGGGCACTCCATGACGAGCTCGTCGTGGACGGTTAATACGAGTTTGGCCGCGAGCGATTCGCGGCTGAGGGCCGTCTGGACATGGATCATGGCGACCTTCAGGATCTCCGCCGCACCGCCTTGGACCGGCATGTTTTGCGCCATGCGCTCGGCGGCCTGGCGGAGGTGCGCGTTGCGAGAGTTGAGGTCGGGTAGCTCGCGGCGTCGCCCACCGGGTGTCATGACGTAGCCTGATTGGCGGGCGGCTTCGAGCAGCGCGTCGAAGTAGCGCCGCACGCCAGCGTAGCGCGCAAAAAAGGCGGCGATGTAAGCGGCCGCCTCCGCCCTGGGCACGTTGAGTACCTTCGCCAGAGAAAAATCGCTCTGGCCGTAGAGGACGGCGAAGTTGATGGTTTTGCCGACGGCGCGTTGACTCCGGCTCACCTCGTCGGCGGGGGTGTCAAAAAGTGCGGCGGCAGTTAGGCGATGGATATCGACGTTGGCTGCGAAGGCTTCGCAAAGTGCGTCGTCATGCGAGAGGTGGGCGAGCATCCGCAGCTCGATCTGGGAATAGTCCGCCGCGACGAGGCACCAGCCTGGCGCGGCGCGAAAGGCTTTGCGGATCTCGCGTCCTTCGTCGGACTTTATCGGGATGTTCTGCAGATTGGGGGCGGAAGAGGAAAGACGACCGGTTGCCGTTGCATCCTGGTGATACGTGGTGTGAATTCGGCCGTCGGCGCCTACAAGCTGGGGCAAGGCATCGAGGTAGGTGTTCTTAAGCTTCGCTAGGCTTCGGTAACGCAAGAGTTCAGCGCAGATGGGGTGCGCCTGGCTAAGTTCCGTCAGCACTTCGCTGTTCGTCGAGCGGCCGGTTTTGGTGCGCTTGACCACCGGGAGGCCGAGCTCGTCAAAGAGGACCACTTCGAGTTGCTTGGGGGATGCGAGATTGAACGGATGGCCCGCTAAGGCGTGAGCGGATGCTTCGCTCGCTGCCAGCATGCTCCCGTAGCGGTCGCTCAAGTCTGAAAGCCAATCGACATCCACAAGCACGCCCGTCGCTTCCATCTCGCCTAGCACCCAAGCGAGGGGCACCTCGATGTCCTGAAGCAGCCGCCAGCGCTCATCAGCCTTGAGGGCGTGCTCGATGTCCGCACGTAAGGGCACAAGCCGGGCGAGGTCATGAAAGACGTCCGCGTCCCAGCTTTCCTCAGGATGGCCACCCGCCTCCCAGTCACTGGCATTGAGCGGCGTGATGATGGCTGCTTGTGGGCCAAAACGACGCTCGAGGGCGGCGACATCGAGACCGCGACTCTGCGAGAGGCCTAGGAGATGAGCGCCGAGGCTCAGATCTAGGTCAACGCATCGTGACCCCTTCAAGACCGTGGAGAGTTCGGCATTCGACCGCACGATATGCTTGGCGGACAGCACGCTGAGTGGCGGATACGTGGCAGTGTCGGTGTCGGCGGCAAGTGCCTCGCCGAGCGTCACCGCCTCTAGCGGCATCAGCGCAGCACCATCCGGGGTCAGCCAACAGGTGCGGCCACTGGCGAGGACACAGCACCCGGGCTCAGCCAACCACGCCAACAACCGACTCCGGTCGAAGGATAGGAAATGCTGGCGCGTTTCGGTGTCCTTGCGGCCGCCGGAGGCCCCCGTCTTCCCGGAGGATGAGACCTCGCCCGCCGGCGCGGCCGGCCCAGCATCGATGCCGTCGAGGGCGAGCCGCACTTGCTCGGTAGCCCGACGAAACTCGAGGGTTTCGAGAAGTTCGGCCAACGCCTGCGTGCTCACCGCCGACCCATCCAGCAGAGGCGCCAGCGCCAGCGGGACCTCCTCGCACAGCGCCACAAGCTTGCGTGACAAACGTGCCTGCTCGCCGGAGTTCTCGAGTTTGTCGCGCAGCACCTTGCGCGTCACGCGGTCCGGCGCACTGAGCAAAGTCTCGAGATCTCCAACATCATTGAGCAACGCGCTCGCTGTCTTCGGGCCTATGCCCGCGATGCCCGGGACGTTGTCGACGGCATCGCCGCAGAGCGCGAGGTAGTCGCCGAGCTTGTCCGGCGTGACGCCGAACTTGGCCACCACGGCATCGCCGTCAATCACGCGGTCCTTCATCGTGTCGAGCAGCCAAACGCCGGGCTCAACGAGCTGCATCAGGTCTTTGTCCGACGATACAATGACCACCCGCATATCCGCTTTGCGCGCTTGACGCGTTAGGGTCGCGATAATGTCATCTGCTTCGAAGCCGCTGGCTTCTACGAGCGGTAGGCCCATGGCGCGGCTTAGTTCGTAGACCCGGTTGAGTTGCTGCTTGAGGTCCGGCGGTGGCGCGTCGCGGTTCGCCTTATATTCAGGAAAAAGCGTGTGCCGGAAGTTGGGGCCCGAGCTGTCGGCGACGGCGATAAGGTGTGGGGGCTTGTGCTGCTTGCGCAGCTTCTCGAGCATCGCGTAGGTGCCTCGCACGGCGTGCGTCGGCTCACCACGGGAGGACGAGAGGGGTGGCAAGGCGTGGTAGGCCCGAAAGACGTAAGCGCTGAGGTCTAATAGGAAAACGGCATCACGCGCGCCGGGGGTAGGGAAGGGAATGGGGCTGGTTGCGGTCACACTAGCGCTTGGCTCCGAAAGGGGCATCGCAGGGGCTTCCCCCGCCGCCGCACGCGGTGCAAGGCTAAGCGCGTGCGGCGGCGGGCTGCGCCCTGAACGTTCCCCTAGTTCTCGAGACACAGAAAGCCCCGGGGAAACGCGATTGGCGTAAGTATGGCGGGCCGGGTGGGTCCGCGCACGGAAGGCCCATGTTCCCGGGGCATGCGTGATCGGTTAAGCGAGCTGCGTGTTCGGTTGAGGGTCTGTGCTCGAGCGCCCACAGCCAAAAACCGCAGCGAACTTAAGGAACGCGCGGGATTTTTTGCGAGGACG
>SLEO01000050.1 GCA_007124745.1 Myxococcales bacterium | reverse complement strand
GGCGGTCGTCACGCTGGCGGAGCGTGCGGGCATTGAGCTGGTGTACGAAGGGCGGGAAGGTGCCGTTCAGGATGACGGGCGTCGGGCGCTTTACGCGGTGCTCGCCTTCGCCCAGGCGCGGTTCGCCGAGTGGCTTTGGGGTGAGGGTGGCGCTGCGGGGAGGGCGCTACTGCAAGAACGCGCCGTGTCTCGGGACGCGGCAGAGCACTTCGGCCTTGGCTTTGCGCCCCCCGGCTTTCAGGTGCTCACGTCTGCGCTGGAACGTGGGGGCTTTGCGCTGGCCGATGCGGAGCGCGCCGGGCTTATCGCTCAGGGGCAGCGCGGTTACTACGACCGTTTCCGGTCGCGCCTCGTCTTTCCTGTTTACGACCTGTCCGGGCATGTCGTGGCGTTTAGTGGGCGCCTGGTAGAAGGTGCGGTGGTGGAGGCGGGTGCCTCGCAGCCGCCCGCGCCCAAGTACTACAACAGCCCGGAGAGCAGCATCTACCGCAAGTCGGACCAGATGTTTGGGCTCTTTCAGCAACGCGTCGCGCTTCGCAAGGCGAGCGAAGTCGTGCTCTGCGAGGGCAACTTCGATGTGGTCCAGGTGGCGAGCATCGCGGGTGCGGTGGGGCTGGCGCCCCTCGGCACGGCGCTCACCGAACGGCAGGTGGCGGTGCTGCGCCGCTTTTCCGACCGCGTGGCGCTTGCGTTCGATGGCGATGACGCGGGGCGCAAGGCGACGCTTCGGGCCCTGGAAGCGCTTTTGCCCGCGGGCTTTGATGTGCGCGTCCTCGAACTCGGCACCGATGACCCGGATTCGTTGCTGCGGCGGGAGGGCAGCGCGGGCTGGGAGCGCGTGCTTGCGGCGGGGCGCGATGGCGTCAGCGTCGTGCTTGACCACCTCTTCGCGGACCGCGGGCGCAGCGACGTCAACCACTACCGGGACGTCGCTGCGGAGGTGCGGCGCTGGGCGGCGTACTTCGAGGGGATGGCGCAGCAGGTGTTTCTGGAAGCCGCCGTGAAGCGCTTCCCTGCCACGTTGCGTAGTAAGGCACGGGGCGTCCTCTTCCAGCAGGCTGCCAGGGCACCGGGAGTAGGGGCGCGGGGTGCGCGGCCCGGCCAGGGCTCGAATGCCCGGCTGGCGGGTGCGCAGTCTAACTTGGACGGGGCGGTTTCGCGGATGGGGCATGAGGCGGGCGGGGACGCGGGGGCGCCCGAAGCTCTCGACATCCATTCAGTCGACACGCTGGAGCTGTCGCTGGTGGGCGCGTTCCTCGATGGCCTTAGCGCAGGCAGCGCGCAGGGTGGAGGGCAGGGTGCGGGGCGCTCGCTGCCGGCGGAGCTTCCGGAGGTGCTGGTCGATCGCCGGCTGACACTGCTTTGGACGTGGCTGCGGCAGCAGCGGGACTTGCCGCGTCCCGACGATGTTGCGGCGCTTGGGCTGCCTATGGCCCTTGGGCAGTGGGTGATGCGCCGCTTGGCGGAGCCCGTCAGTGACGAGGCTTCCGCGCCCGCGGCGCTGCTGCAAGTTGTCAGTGCCTGGCAGTTGCGGAGTGCCAAGGCGGCGCTACGCGAAGAGAGCGCGCTGCTGATGGCGGCGATGCGCGCTGGCGACCAGGAGGCAAGCGAAGCGCACCAAGAGCGCATAGCAAACTTGCAACGCAGGGTCCTCCAGTTGCAGTCTCTCAAGACAGTGGCCAGCGAGAGTGCATCATGAGTGGGGGCAAGCTACAACGTCGCGTGGATGCGACCCGTGCTCGACCCCTACCGAACGTAGCGGATTGCGGCGAGGACGCGGAAAACATGGCGCCGGCCACGGAGACTCGGATGAGCGAACACAGCCCTGAAGGCGAGCAACACGATCTGGCAGCAACGCTGGAGAAGCTTCTCACTCGGGGCGATGCGCGTGGTTTTGTGACTTTTGACGAGGTCAACGAAGCCATGCCCCGCGGTGTGCACGTCGAGTCTACAGCCATCGATGGGCTGATGACGCGCCTCACCCGTGAAGGCGTGCTCGTCGTCGAAGACGAAGCCCAGGGGCGCCAAGCGATTAAGCGCAGCGAGACCTCCAAAGCGCGGGAAGAAGTCCGCGCGGCCGCCGTCGTTCGGCGCCGGGACGACGAAGACGACGACCTTGAAGTCGTAGTCTCCTCCGGCGTCGACGAAGCGCTGAACGCCAAGGCGAATGACCCTGTACGCCTCTACCTGCGCAAGATGGGTACCGTTTCGCTCCTCACCCGTGAGGGCGAAGTCGAGATTGCCAAGCGCATCGAGCAGGGCGAACGCCGCGTCTTCAACGTCATCCTCAACTCGAGAGTTGGCACCGCAGAGGTCATTGCCATCGGCGAAGCGGTTCGCCAGGGCGACATGCGCATCCGCGAAGTCGTCAAAGACGCCGACGGTGATGAACTCGAGTTCGACGAGGAAAAGGCCACCGCCAGTTTCCTCTTGCAGCTCGACCGCGTGGCGAAGCTTGAAGCGGCCAACTCGGCGATTAGGGCTGACCTTGCGGCGGACAAAGGCCTGACCGGCAAGGCGCGGGAACGTCTCGAGCAACGCCTCAGCGAGAATCGCGTCGAACGCATTGAGACCGTACGAGGTCTGCGCCTCAACAAGAAGCAGATCGATAGTATCGTCACGGCGATCAAGAACTACATTCGCCGCGTCGAGCAGGCGGAGCAGGCCATCGACGAAGGCCTCGCAAGCGTCGGTTGCCGCAGCGTGGAAGAGATTGAAGCGTGGGTGCGAACGGGCGAGAGCCCCAAGCGGCGGGCGTCCCGCGGCGTGTCCTTGGCCCGCGCCAAGATGGCGCTGCACACCATCAACGACGCGAATAAAGAGCTGAGCCAGGTCGAAAGCGACATGGGCCAGCCTGTTGTGCAGCTCCGCCGCACCTACGATGAGCTTCACACCGGCGAACGGTCTGCGGAAGTCGCGAAAGCCGAACTCGTCGAAGCCAATCTGCGCCTCGTTGTGTCCATCGCGAAGAAGTACACCAATCGCGGCCTTCAGTTTCTCGACCTGATTCAGGAGGGCAACATCGGCCTAATGAAAGCCGTCGATAAGTTTGAGTATCGCCGCGGCTACAAGTTTTCCACCTACGCGACCTGGTGGATTCGCCAGGCCATCACGCGGGCGATTGCGGATCAGGCGCGCACCATTCGCATTCCCGTGCACATGATCGAGACCATCAACAAGATGGTGCGCACCTCGCGCTACTTGGTGCAGGAACTGGGTCGGGAGCCCACGCCGGAAGAAATCGCTGTGAAGATGGAGATGCCCGCCGAGAAGGTGCGCAAAGTGTTGCGCGTCTCTAAGGAGCCCATCTCCCTCGAGACGCCCATCGGCGAAGAGGACGATTCGCACCTCGGTGACTTCATCGAGGACCGCAACGCGATTTCCCCCGCCGAAGCCATCGTGACGACGAACCTTGAGAGCCAGACCCGCCGTGTGCTCGAGACGCTGACGCCCCGTGAAGAGAAGGTGTTGCGCATGCGCTTCGGCATCGGTGAGAAGAGCGACCACACCCTCGAAGAAGTCGGCCAAGACTTCGAGGTGACCCGAGAGCGCATTCGCCAAATCGAAGCCAAGGCGCTGCGCAAGCTGCGCCACCCCTCCCGCGCCAAACAGCTCAAGAGCTTCGTCGACAACTAGAGCGTTCGTCGCCGCCGTGGGTCAGGCGAGCGCAGGTCCAGAAACGAAGGAAGGGCTCCTGCCTTGTTGGCGGGAGCCCTTCTGGTGTTGAGCCGTCCGCGGTGACGCGGAGGTTTGTCGGTTACGCGTCGGTCAGGCGCTTAGCGCTTGCAGACGAAGCGCGACTTGGTGTGGCACTGGACGTCGTTCCAGCCCACCTGGCCGAAGTTTTCGCGCATTTGCAGGCAGTCCTCATTGCCGCGGTTGTTGGGTTCGCCTCTGTTCCATGCGGTGAAAAGGCCATGCTGCGGGGTGCAGCTTCCGGGCTGATGCGTCGGGCAGAAGGTAAAGACATCGTTGTTGTCTATCCAGCGCCAGATGCCCTCTTGAGCATGGTCACTTCCGCCCATCCAGAAGGCGCCGCCCGGCCCGTGCCCGACGAATCCACCCTGGTTGTCACGTCTTGAGAAGTGCGCTTGCTCGGCTGCATTGTCGATGCGCAGCAGTTGATAGCCGTTCTGCTGGCAGAACGCTGCGGCGCTGCCCCAGTCCCGACGCTCGTTGCAGATCAGGTAGCGACGCCCGCCAAAAGCATGCTGCACGCACTGAGCAATATGGGGCGAGATGCAGGCGCCCGTGCCGTCGCAGATGGCCGCGCCACCACAGCTTGTGCCGTGGGGTTGGTTGGCGGTAGGCGTGCACACCGACTGGCTACCGTTGCAGGTGTAGACGCCCTTGCTGCAGGGGTTGCCGGTATCACAGGCTTGGCCAGCGAGCGCGCAGGGTTGGCAGGCGCCAGCGCCGTTGCACACACCACCCGTGCCGCAGGGGCTGCCCGAAGGCTTCGCGTGGGTCTCTCCGCAGACGGCGCCGGAAGGCGTGCAGCTGATGACGCCGGCCATGCAGTCATTCGTGGGTGCGCACTCAGCGCCCGCGTCGTTGCATTCGATGCACTCGCCGGAGCCCGAGCAGACGCCCGTTGGGCAGGCATCGCCCGCTGGCTTCGGTTCGGTGGCGACACAAGCGGGGATGCCCTGCGCGTCGCAGGTGATGCGGCCAGCGAAGCAGGCGTTAAGCGGTGCGCAGGCTTCTCCCTCGCGACCGCAATCTAGACACTCGCCCGCTGCGGAACAGGTGCCGCGTTGGCCGCATGGCGTGCCGGCTGCCGCAGGTCCCGTCGGGACGCAGGCAGGTCGTCCGTTCTGGCAACGGATGATACCGATGCCGCAGGCCCCAGGTGGGGTGCAGCTGTCGCCCGCATCGTCACAGGAAACGCACTCGCCCTGGCCGTCACAAATGCCGGCGCTGCAGGTGCGTCCAGCCGGGGTGGGTGCCCCCAGCGCACAACGTTCGCCGTCGCAGGTCGGTGCCTGGCGGCATTCGCTCGTCGGACATTCGGTCGGCGCTGTACATGCCAAGCTGCAGTCGGGCTGACACTTGGGGTTGTCCGCGTCGTCGCAGAGTTCCCCTGGGTCGACCTCACCATTGCCGCAGGTACATGTCTGAACGGTTGAGCAGCGCAGGCCCTCACTGTCGCATAGGGCGCCTGGCTCTTCCTCTGTGCAATCCGTCGGATTGCCCGTCCCGTCTCCGTTACCGTTGCCGTCGCCAGGTTCATTGTCCCCAGAGTCCGTGCCGCCGTTGCCCGGGGGCGTCGTCGTAGGGGGTGTGCCCGGTCGGGTGGGGTCACTCACCAGCTGATTATCGAAAAGACCTCGGCAAAACACGGATGACGGGTCATCCGCGCATTGGTTGCTCGTGCAGCCGCCTGCCAACGCCACGCTGCCGAGCGCGAAGCTGACGAGCAGAGCAAGACGTGCCGAGGCCTCCGACGGTGAGGCCATTCCGAAGCAGGAGGGTTGCTGTGGAGTCGCTTTTGGGTGCGCCATAGTGCTTTGATTCCTTCGTTGGGTCGCTAGGTATGCTGGCACCACCGCTGTCGGCGCTGCCTGATGTCTCGTGCTGCACCCTTCGATGGCCGAGTCTGCCGGAAGCGGTGCTAGCGCCTTAGGCAAATGTGCAAATCATGTTCTATGTGGGCGCTGTGCGGGGTAGTGTGGCGCTGAAGGCCAGGGTCCATAGGCCCCGAATTTCCGCTTCCTAGAGCTTCTCTCGCGCGCTCTGACAGGCCGATGTGCTGCAAAAAAAGGCCGAGATTGCGATGAGCGCAGAAAAAGGGCACAAGGCTATTGATGACAAAAGACCCCGGTGGCATACTGGGGTTAGCTGTCACCGTCGACCTGGTCGGTGGTCAAGACTTGCCGACGCCGGCCCGAGCCCCTGGAGCATCGCAATGACATCAACACATCCCACTCTCAACTCTCTTGGTCGTCGCCCACGCATGCTGGTGCCCGTCGCAGCGCTCATCGCTTTAGGCGCATGCATCAGCGATTTCGATGAAAACGGCGGTCTCGAAGGAAACGCGCCAGCTTCCGGCCTCGATGAGCAGGCCCTCACTATCGTAAACGGATCGGGTGGCGGTCCCACCGTCGACAACGAGCTTGCGCGCAATAGCTGCGGCACCGCGGGTACCGTGGGTCTCGCCACGCAGCTTGTGGAGGAGGTCGCCTGTTTGCGGCCGGGTCTACTGACCCGTATCGACGACATCGGCCGTCTCTCGCTTGGGTCAGGTGTCATCCCCTATCTCCAGACACCTGCAGCTCAGGCGCTGCGCCGAGTCGCTGGCCGCATTAACGGCACCATCAGAATCAACTCCGCCGTGCGCGCGCTTCCCCAGCAGTATCTGCTGCGAAAGTGGTTCGAGCGGCGGACATGTAACTTCAAAGCCGCCGCGCTTCCTGGTTCATCGAACCATGAGCCCGCGCTTGCCATCGACATTGATGCATTCGCGACCTGGCGACCGGTGCTGCAGTCCGAGGGGTTCAAGTGGATCGGCGCCTTCGATCCCCCGCATTTTGACTATGTACGGGGCGGTCAGGCCATTCGCTCGCTCTCGGTTCTCGCCTTTCAGCGCTTGTGGAACCGGAACAATCCTAACGACCGAATCGCAGAAGATGGTGGCTACGGTCCTGCCACCGAGGCACGTTTGCGGCGCTCGCCCGCTGGCGGCTTTGCCCGCGGCGCCGAGTGCAACCGCAACGCTCCAGAAGTGCGCACCGGCATGAGCCTCCTCTGGGAACTGCGAGGCGACGGCGAAATCGCATT
>SLEO01000168.1 GCA_007124745.1 Myxococcales bacterium | reverse complement strand
TCGGACGTGTCCCGCGCGCCGAAGGTGGTTCCGCGCTGGACATCGCGTAGCCTCGGGGCGAGGCCAGCGTCCCCCCCGACCCGATGGCGGCGCCAGATGTAGCCGCGCAAGCGAACGCATTCTTAGGAAAGTGCAGCGGTCGGACGGGGTTCCCCTCTCCGAGGGTCGGGGGAGGCGCTTATTCAGGAAAGTAGGGTTGGGCGGCGGCGACGGCGGCGGCGTTTGGTCGGCCCACCACCCGTGTCTTGCAGGTCAAGCACTAGGGTCTCACCGGCGGCCGCGCGCTCGACCTCCGCAACCACCTGCGCCGCGGTGAAGTAGTCCCGCCCCACAAAAGCGCCTGCTTTGCCGCGAATCATCCGCGGGTAGGCCCGGACGATGCAGCGCACGAGTTCCCGCAAACGCTTCGGCACCGCAAGACGCGGCTGAAAATCGTCCCACAGGGGGTCAAAATCCTCGGAAGAACACTTGGCGGGGTCCGGTGCGTGCTCGAGCAGCAGCTGCAAGACGAGTAGGGTAAATAGGGCCGCGTCCTCGGGGCATCCGTCCGCGCGGACCCGCGCATCTAGCGTCGAGAGCGTTCGCCAGAAGTGGGTCACCCCGGGGCCCCCATCGTCGATAAATGCGCTGAGGGCAGGCATCAGCTCCGCCAGGACGCCCATCTCCCAGGCGAGGTAAAACGAGCGCGCCGCGGCCCCACCCCGCAGAAATCGCAATATCTCTTCGAAGAGACGCGCGGTGGCCGCTTTGGCCAGCTCTCCCCGTTGCGCCACCAGCGCATCGTGCAGCTCGGGATCGATACCGAGGTCAAGGCGCGCCGAGAACTTGATGGCGCGCATGATGCGTACGGGGTCCTCACGCAGGCGCACGGTAGGGTCGCCGATCATGCGCAAGGAGCGCGCGTCAACGTCCGCAAGGCCGCCGACAAAATCGACGACGCGTGCGCCGCCCAGGTCATAGAACAAGCCATTGATAGTGAAGTCGCGCCGGTAAGCATCCTCAAAGGGCTCTCCGAAGTCATTGTCGCGGCGGATGAGGAGATCACTCGCATCACCGCCGGTCTCGGGGGAACGGCGGAAGGTAGCCACCTCAATAATTTTCCCACCGGAATAAAGGATGTGGGCGAGCCGGAAGCGGCGGCCGATGAGCCGGCAGTTGCGAAAAACGGCCTTCACCTCATGAGGATGCGCACTCGTCGCGACGTCAAAGTCTTTGGGGTTCGCACCGAGGAGCAGGTCGCGAACGCCACCACCCACCAAGAAAGCGGTATAGCCGTGGCGCCTCAAGCGCCGGATGACCTTAAGGGCATCGTGATCGATTTTTTCCGCTAGCTCGGGACAGGGCACTAGCCGCGCGCCTTCGCGTTCGAGGCTCGCCGCTACGGCCTGGTCATCGACGGTGCTGTCTTCGTCGCGGTCTAACGCGCGGCTGTCCCTTCCGCGGCTGTCCCTTCCGCGGCCGTCGTTGCCGCGGCTGTCGTTGCCGCGACCGTCCTGGGACCGACCGCCATGCGGTCGCCCAGCGTAAGTGCGGCGCGCTTCAGGACCGGGTCCCGCCTCCCGCTGGACGGGCGGCGCAGACTCAGCGGAGGGGTCCGAGGCAGACGAAGCGCCTCTTTTGCGAGTAGGTGACATGACTAGGGCGTTGGCACCCAAAAAACGTGGCTCGGAAAACCGTGCTGAGGGGCGGGTCACCAGGACGGACCCCCCGGCGAATGCCATAAGCGGCACGGTAGCGGCTTGCGCAGCAAGGTCGCGCGGCTCGCCCGCCTCAGATCCGAGTCGGCGTGGTTTAGCCGGAGCGCAGCATTTCGCAACTCCGAGCCACCCTGCACCTCGGTCGCGGTGTATGAGAGGGGGGCCAGGCCTAAGCCTGCAGGGCCAGCGTGGGCGGGCGTCGCACGCGACTTGGCGGCGTGGCCGGATCCTCCGCCCTGCCCCTGACCCGGGAGCACGACGCCACCAAGCTTACACGCATTGCGCCGCATCCGAAGTCCGAGTACCCGCGAGGAAGTGATGACCGACCTACCCACACCAGATGCCGGAGCTGCCACAGATGTCCTCACCTTAAGGGCATGGAACGTCAACGGGATCCGCGCCGCAAGGAAAAAGGGACTAGACGCGTGGGTCGCCGAGCAGCGCACCTTTGCGCTTGGGCTCCAGGAAGTGCGGGCCAGCGTTGAAGATGCGGGCGCAGATACTGTTTTTTCTGACTTTTCTCGTTGGGACGTCCGGGCGGCCGAGCGCAAAGGCTACAGCGGCGTTGCCCTTGCGACCAGGGAAGTGCCCGATGAAATCGAAACCTCGCTCGGCCGCGACGAATTCGATTGCGAGGGCCGCTACCAACTTTTCCGCTTTGGTCGCCTTTCCATCGCAAACGTCTACTTTCCTAACGGCAACGGTAAGAACCGGGATAACAGTCGCGTTGCTTACAAACTCGACTTCTACCGAACCCTTGAGTCCCGGCTCTGGCAACGAGCACAGGCGGGCGAGCATGTTGTCGTGATGGGCGACTTCAACACAGCCTTCGCGCCCATCGACCTGGCTCGGCCCAAGGCCAACGAACGTATCAGCGGCTTCCTCCCGGAAGAACGCGCGGAACTGGGGCGGTGGTTCGACAAGGGTTGGGTCGACACCTTCCGCGTGCGCTGCCCTGACCCGCACCACTACACCTGGTGGAGCCAGCGCCAAGGCGCACGCGAACGCAATGTCGGTTGGCGGATCGACTACATCCTCTGTTCACCGGGCGCCCATGCTTTTCTTCAAGGCTCGGGCATCGATGCAGCGGTCTATGGTTCAGATCACTGCCCTATTTGGGCCGAATTTGGTGCCCGCATCGTCACGGGCTAGTTGCCAGTGCTCCGCGACCAAAAATCTGCGGCCAACCGCCCTCACGGTCTTTTAACTAAGGCATAAAAGTGCAATCCTGTAGGAGTGCGCGGAGCGTGAACCGGGGTGCGAAGCACCGACCCGGCGCTGCACGCCCTGGCGCGAGCCGCAATGGATCCTCAAATTCACAGCTTGATGCTTCGTCTACGCGAGGCCCCGGGAGATGCCTCCTGCCTCCACGCGCTCAGGCGCTGCCTGCTGCAGCGCTCGGACTTTCTGACCCTAAGCCGCTGTCTTCATTTTGTGGCGCACCACACCATTGCGGGACTTGAACGTGCGGATTTGCTGTATGAAGCGGCTCAGCTGCTCCGCTTGGATACGGAAGCGGATACCCGAGAGCGCACGGCGCTTCTGCGCGAGGCACTCTGCCAGGAGCCTCGCCACCTTGCCGCCCTCGAAGCCCTCTGCATCGCATGCCAAGACACCGAGGACGCGACTTACCTGGTAGGCGCCTTGGGACTGGTGGTGGAACGCGCGCAAGCGCGCACATTGCCCCCAGCCCACTACACCGATATCTTGATTCGACTGGCGGAAGCGTATGCGTTCGGCCTGCGTCAACCCCAGGGAGCCCTCGAATGTTACCGAGAAATCCTGCGTCTCGATCCCGAAAACGAGGAGGCACCGCGACAGCTAGCACACCTGCTCGTCCATCGAGAACTCGGCCCTCAGCCCCAGCTAGCGCCCTGTCCGCCACTACGGGAGGGGGAAGCGATTGATGCCTGGCTGGAGCAGGCCTGCCTCAACCCACCGGAAGCCAACACCGCGCAAGCGGTACATCCTGAGCGCTACACTGGCGTGCATCCGTTCTCGTCGCGGACAGCCGGGTGGGGCCCTGGCCAGCCTTCGGCGGGAGACAGGAGTATCGGCGTCACTGACTTTAGCCCGGAAGCAAGAACGAGCCTGGACCCAAGCGCCCACCTTCGAGCGACGCCGGGGACGGGTAGAAAACGCGCGCTCAGCGAGGACGACGATCACGATACCCGGGCGCTGACGCGAGACGCGCTCAATGCGCTTGCCATTAGCCAAGCGCGCCGGCGCGCCGAGCGCAAACTCACACCTAAGTCGAACCCCAAGCGTCTGCGCAAGGCCCATGCCGAAGAGCTTGAGGGTGGCGGCACCGTGGTCCTCAAAGGCGGAACCGCAAGCCATCCATCGAACGCCCCTCCCCCAATGCTGGTCCCAGACACGACGCTCACACGCTAACTCAGGCGGTCTGCGCGGCGGCATTAAGGTGCATCAGCGTTGCGTTGACCTGGGCCATCGAAGGCCGGGCCGATGCGTCTTGAGCAACGCAGGCGCGAATGAGCCGCGACAGTGAAGCCGTCTGGAAGCTAACGGGTAGCTCGATGAGGTGCTCGAGGCTGTCACCCGGGTCGAGGTGGGCGGCAATGACGGCGGTATCGCTCGCACCCCGAAAGAGACTCTGGCCGGTGAGCGCCTCGAACAACGTACAGCCAAGTGCGTAGACATCCGCGGGTCGGGGGTCGAGCTCCGACTGCAAATCCGCTGTCCAGACTTCTGGTGCTGCGTACTCGGGTGTGCCGCACTGCGGCCTTAGCAGGCGACCGCTAAGGCCAAAATCTACGAGTACGGGTCGCGCTCCGAAGACTTCGGATAGTCGCTGCGCACCCCGCAGAATGATGTTGGAAGGCTTGATGTCTAGATGGGCTAAGCCCTCGCGGTGTAGCGCCGTGAGCGCGTCCGCAAGGCGCGTGAAGAGCGCAACCACTAGCTCCGGCGGCAGCGACCGCTCCGCAACTACGGTTTCGAGGGACAAACCGTGCACCAGTTCCATTACCAGGATCGGCTTCGGTTTCGCGCCCGCATCGAAGGTGACGAAGCGCGCTAGGGCTTCGTGCGCAGGCATCGCGAGCAGCGCGCTCGCTTCCCGCCGGAACATGTCCAGAAACGCGATTTCGCTCAAAGCACGTTGACCGCGCTGAGAAAACTCCGGAGCCTTGAGCGCAAAACGCGGTGCGTCGCGGAGGTCTCGGTCCTGTGCGCGCACGACCGCAAAGACCGAGCCTCCAGAGCCTGAGCCCAGCGCATGCAGGACGTAAAAGCCGCCCACAATGCGCGAGGGTGGGATCCACGGGGGGAGCCGCTTGCGCTGGACGCGCATCGCATCGGCAACAGCGAGGTTCTTGCGGCTCGCCTCGGCCGGTAGCTCTGCGAGGAAACACGCAGCGGCCTCGAGATGATAGGCAAGGCCTAGGGGCAAATGCGGCCTTATGTTCACTGCCAGCGCCTGAAGTGATTCGGTCAGACCGCTTGTTTCTCCCTCATGCTGGGCGGCAGCCGCGAAGTGCAACGCTTCGAGCACCTGTTCGAGAAGCGGCAGCTCCCAGTTCTCCAGCAGACTTTCGCGACGTAAACTACCTGCACAGAGCTGGCTTAAGGTCAGCAGCGCTTGTTCGAAGGTACCGATGGAACGCGACTGCATCACCTCGTGCATGGAGGTGAACGCATCGAAGAGGGCGAAGGTCTCCGCAATGTCTACAAGCGTCTGGCGCAGCGCCCGCACGCGCGGCGTGCCCACCCGAGGGAATGCAAAGGCGAGTTGCTGAAACCGGCCCGCCGCCTTAAGTGGACTCGGCATCGGTTCCGAATCGCTGAGTGCGGCCTCGAGCATGCTTGCGTAGGCGCGCAAGGCGTCTTCGAGCGGGGCTAGCATCGAAGCCTCCGCTATCACCCTAAAACTCATCGGGTTTTGCATCTGCGTCGCCAGGATCAGGACCGCATCCGAGAGTTCGAGCACTTCATCGCGGACGAGCGCATCCGTCGCCCGGGCAAGGGCAACCAGCGGTGCGCGCTGCGAGCCTTCCTCGCGGTGGGCAAGCTCGGGACTCGTCAGTAGCGTCACAAACGCGCGCCGACGCGCGTGCGCAAGGCGGTCTCGAGGCCGCTCGAACGCGTGCGGGTGCGCGTCAAGCCAGCGCAGGGTGACCTGCGCCAAGAGCCGGCGCACCACGTGCTGCTTGATACCCGAGCTCGACCGAGAATCCGCCACAAGGTAGCCCGGCAAGTAGTCAAATGCCGCGAGCATATCCGCTAGCTGCTGTCGCGGGCTCGGTCGGCTATCTTCGCCCGCAAGGGCGACGAGTGCCGTTGGCACACCTGAGCGCAGCAGACATGCATCGAGGTAGCGGAGCAAACAGTATCGCTCCTGTGGCGCGTCACTTTGCGCGAGGGCTTGCCCAAGGGCGGCATGCAGCGGCGCGAGGGCCTGCGGCAAAGCCAAAGCTATCAAGAAGGCAGCTTCTGCGCCGCTATCGAGGAACGCGACTTCCGCTCGCCGCAGCAATCCGGCCAACTCGGCGCCAGCGGCATGCTCCGCTTCGAGCCAAAGGAGCAAGGCGGGCGCAAGGCTCGAGTCATGATGCTCGGTACACCATTCGGCGAGCAGTGCGCGGGCGGGTTCGGAGAACGCCGGGCAACGACACTCTTCAATGATGACCGCCAGCGGCTCAATGCACTCCTCTTGGCCATAACGCAGCAGCAACGCACACACCGCCAACGCCGTCTCCGGCGCGCGGTCCGCAAGACCCGACACGCCCCAGGCCACGCTGGCTCGCAAGACAGGGGTCTGATCAAAGAGCGGATGGGTGAGCAGTGAGTCAAGTGTGGCGAGCACAGGCCGCGGAGACTTGAGCGCAAGCACCACGAGACATGCGACTGCGCGCATCTTTTCCGGCAGGGGACCTCGTCCTTCGAGGACACGCAAAATGTGCTGGGTCTCGGCTTCATTGAAGTCACGCAGCAGCGCGCGAGCCGTGCAGGCGAAGCGCCACACCATCGGCTCCCGATCCTGGTCGAGACGCATCCACGCGCGCTGAATCTGCGCATCTTCGAAAAGGTCTCGCAGATGCGGTGCTGCGTTGTCGCCGACGTCCGCCAAACGC
>SLEO01000249.1 GCA_007124745.1 Myxococcales bacterium | reverse complement strand
GTGTTCGGTTGAGGGTCTGAGGCGAGCGCGCCCACAGCCAAAAACCGCAGCGAACTTAAGGAACGCGCGGGATTTTTGGCGAGGACGTAAGCCGGCTCAGGCCCTTAACCGGACACGCATGCTCCAGGCCCATGTCCCCGGGTCTTTCTGCGTGTCGAAACCTAGGGGGATGGTTCAGCTCCAAAACACTTACCCTACCGGCCACCCATGACTACCGCGCTACGGGCTTCACTTACGCACTGGTAACATCACAGATAGCCCCCTTTTCGACCTCGACCTCGACCTCGACCGCGTCGGTCGTCGTCTCAACGATGATCCGCGGACGCAGCTTAACCTCGGAGAAGACGCGACCAAGGTAAAACCCATGGACTCCGAGGGTAGCCAGGATCAGGCCAGATAGGAACCAGACCGACAGAACGGTGCTGGTCCAGCCGGGCACCGTGAATGCTCCCCCGAGCGAGGCGACCACTAGCAGGACAGAACTCACCGCCGAAAGCAGACTGAACGCAAGGCCCACTATCACGCTCAATGTCAGCGGTCGCTCGGAAAACCGAACGATAATTGAGGTCGCCAAGCGCAGCAGGCGCAAAAAACCGTAGGCGCTTCTACCGGCTGCTCGACCCGACCGATCGAGGCGATACGTTTGCCGCCTTAGACCCGTTAGTGCGATCATCATCGGCAAAAAGACCTCTTGCTCTCGGAACTGAAGTAACGTTTGAACCATGCGTCGGCTATAGAGGCCAAAGTTCCCGATGTTGTTCATACGCACACCACCGAGCAAATAGATAAACTTATACAATGCGTGAGAGGCCAAGCGCCGAAACGCGGAATCCGACCAGTTGCCACGTTCCACCACAACCGCCTCAGCATTCCCTTCGAGAGCTACCGCGTGCAGTGTGGGCAATATCGCAGGATCGTCCTGAAGGTCGCAGTCGACCACCGCCACCCAGTCACCCCGAGCCGCCGCTAGACCCGCCCAAATTGCCAGATGTTGGCCATGGTTTCGCGAAAGCTTGACACCACGAATGCGCGCGTCCCGCTGAGACAACTCGCAAATTAGCGGCCAGGGTTCGTCAGGACCGCAGTCATCCACGAGGAGCAACTCCCAATCGAGCCCCGTTTTTTCAAACGCTAAACGAACCCGGTTGCATAACTTCTCAAGGCACTCCCGACATCCATACACGGGAGACACTACGCTTAGGACCCCGGAGTCACTCATCTAGACGCCGATCCCGTCTGGCGAAAATAATCCAAAGCCACGTCTATTACATCCTCGACCTGAGAACCTAGCTCGAAAAACATCGGCAACCGCACCAGCGTATCGCTGATGCGACGCGTCACGTCCATGGGCCCCGCCGTGCGCCCGAAACGTTGTCCCGCAGGAGCACTGTGCAACGGAACGTAATGAAACGGACAAATAATGCGATGGGCCCGCATGTGGCTGATGAAGGCGCTTCTGTCCGCGACGTCCCGCAGGCGTAAATAAAACATGTGTCCGTTGCCAGTACACGCCGGCGGAGCAACTGGAACACGGAGTCTCCCCTCCTCGGCAAGTGACGAAAAAGCCTCCGAGTAACGGTCAAACAGGGAGCGCCGCCGGGCCGTAATCATCTCAGCCATTTCGAGCTGAGCGTACAGGTAAGCGGCGATAAGCTCGCCAGGGAGAAAAGAAGAGCCAAGATCGACCCAGGTATACTTGTCAACCTGCCCACGGAAAAACTTCGCGCGATTGGTGCCCTTTTCCCGGATCACCTCGGCTCTTTCACAAAACTCCTCTCGATTGAGTGTCAAGGCACCCCCTTCACCTGAAATGATATTTTTGGTTTCGTGGAAACTAAATGCCGCCATATCTCCAAGGCCGCCCGCGGGCCGACCCTTATACTGCGACCCGAGCGCTTGCGCGGCGTCTTCGACCAAAAAGCACTTTGAAGCGCGTGCGATGTCTGCAAGCGCATCCATGTCCGCGGGAAAGCCGGCGTAATGAACCGCGAAAATCGCCTTGGTCCTCGGTCCCATCGCATCCGCCACACGCCTCGGATCTATATTGACGGTCACCGGGTCGATGTCGACAAATACAGGCACAGCGCCGCGCAGCGCGACCGCATTGGCCGTCGACACGAAGGTAAATGAGGGCATGACCACCTCATCTCCTGGCTTGAGGTCGCACAAGATTGCGCACATCTCTAGCGCCGCTGTACACGAATGCGTCAGCAGTGCTTTCTGAGCGCCTGTGAGTTCAGCGATACGCTGACTACAAAGACCGGAAAAATGCCCATCCCCCGAGAGCTGCCCTCGTCGTATCGCCTCTCGAATATACTGTATCTCACGGCCTACAATCGCGGGCCGGTTAAACGCGATATCCTGCATGCTCATAGCCTTTCTTCGTGTAACCGCTCAGGCGACATTTTAGCAAAGTGTCCTCGGGTTTTCGGGAGTGACTCCCGCAAACCCGGCCCCAAAAACCTAAAGCTGCGCGTGGAGCCCCGCCGCCCACTTGCTTCTTCCCGCAGCGTTTCCGCTGTCTATGCCCCCTGAACGGTTACCCACTCTTGTAACTGTTCAGGGGGGCACTTTACAAAATGTCCCCGGGTTTACGGGAGTGAATCCCGCAAACCCTCCCCCGCTAACCTAAATCTGTGGGCGGGGCCAGGGCGCCCACTTGCTTCTTCCCGCAGCATTTTCGCATTCTAGACCCCCTGAACGCTTACCCACTCTTTACCATCGCCGGGCTTTGAATCGAGACCGCATAGCCGCAACTAATCCGACGCGATATCCCTCAACTTTTTCTCCACTTGCATTCCTCAGGGCGACGGCAAAAAGAAAGAATAATGTGCCCACAACCAAGCATTGTGCGGTGTAATGCTCGACACTCATCCAGGGCCCGAGATGCGAGAAGTATGCAGACTTTGGCCATTGATCCAGCGCCAAATGATCAGGAGGCTGCCATTCGCCTTGATTGATGCGATACCACGCTTTCGAGTAAGCAACAGCCGTGATGACGACGAGGCCCGTCATTAGTCTCGTCACGTGGGACGCGCTGAATGCCTTAACTACAGCTGCTACCGCGAATGGCCACAACATAAAGCTGAAACGTGACTCAGAAAACACCGAAAGGACCACAAAGAGTGAGATAGCCACTGCAAAACCAGGCCCAAGCTCGATGGCCGTCTCGGCAACCTTACGCCACAAGATAACAAACAAGATAAAAATCGGTCCGTAATAGACGGAATGCGCAATCACAGGCAAGAGAAACAATCCCTCGCGGACTCGTAGATACAATAAGGCTTCGAGTGTATCGCCATATCCGCTTATCCCGGGTGGCGGGATTGAGTCGTTGGAGATTACGCCTAGGACTACTTTTGGAACAAACAACATCGCAACGACAAGCAGCGCGACATGCACCACTCTCTTGCGCGTGAGCATCGGACGCCATACGCCCGACCATGAAAGGACACATATCCTTGCGAGGAAGATCACAGCAAGCGCCAAGATTGGCAGATTTGTGAGAACTAGCTTAAGTGTCTCAGGAGGAGTGGTCGCTTCGACCGTCGCTGGACCGATATCCGCATCGGCCGGGTACAAAAGCGCAACTAATGCTGCCGCGCAGGCCACACCAAGGAACACTAAGCCTGTCGCATAACCGGAGGGTCGCCGCACTAGACCTGCCTTAGGCTTAGACTCAGGGTCGATTCGCAGAAGACTGGATACAACAAGCAGAAGGCCAATGAGGCCCGCAAGCTGCCAGGCAAAGGCGCCCACTATGGAAAACAACGCGATTAGCGCTGGCCGCCCCGCAAGATACGACCAGAGCAAGGCTAGACCAATGGCGAACGCGAACGTATCAGTGAGGACAGGATAGTAGAACAGTTGCTTTGCGTTGGGGAAAGCTAGGAATAGCCCGGCGATGCCGAGCCAGTAACCAGCGCGGCTGACCTTAAGGCGCTGTGCGATAGCAAACCAGAGGGGCAGCGATAGGAGAAGTAAGCCAACGTTCAGTGCTCTAAATCCCCAGATGACGCGAAATGAGTCCAGGGGCAGACCGAGAGACTGTAGGCCCATCCGAACCAACAAAGAGGGAAGAATTCGTTGAGAGTAATAGGTCGACAGCTGCCCGCTCGAGATCATTTGATCTATCTCTGCAACCATCCGCGCGTACATCACGCCATCGTATCCAAAACCATTCCCAGCGGGTATGGTTTCTGGATTGAGAAAAAATGCGAGGAGCAACGCGAGTATCAAACCGAACGAAAGCGCAACATCTCTGCGGTTTACTCTCCAGTACAGCTCACTCATTGGCACGGCCACCTACCAGCGTGATGAGAGCGCCTGGGCCCAACATACCGTTGACCGGGCCGCCCATCGAACTTCGCACGAGAGGCTCGCCCCTCGGTGAATGAAGACGCATTGCTGGCTGCGCGCCGCGCGAGCAGCCGTGATTTGGGCCCGACACTGACGGTCACCAACCCGGAGCGCAGCTCCGCCCAACGAATGTCAACCCGTCCGGCGCCGCAGATGTTCGTCGTCAGGACCATTCCTGTACCTGGCCCAGTTGTTCTTTCCTCCGGACAAGAACCGCGGGTCTATCAGTGTAGCCCGCTCGGTGCTAGTTTAAATGCGCGGATGCGCTTGCTCGCATCTATCTCCATCCGCATGCGTGCTCGGCTAAGCGCCTGAGCCGGCTTCGCTGCCCGCGGATACGCCGCGCGGTTGCTAAGGACCGCCCGGGTTGCGTGACTTTGGGCATGCTCCGAGGTTCCCTCGCCATGCGCGTACCTCGCCTAGCTGCGCACGGATGGCGTTAACGGGGGTCCAAGTGCATTGGCGAGCGTTCAATCCGTTTCCACGAGGCAGGAGCGGGCGTGCCCCGAAAGGCGAACACCGGCTTCGGGCTTGCGGATGGGGGGGAAACCGCTAGGGAGGTGGGCATGCGTGAAATGCTTGTGGGGACCCGGACGGTGACATTGCCTGAGACGGCGGCAGATGATCTGATTTTGCCGCTTTTTCGGCGTGAAGAAGTGTTGGTGATCGGTGCGGCGGCGCAGGCGGCGGCGCGACATGCCGTCGATAAGGCCGCGGCGGCTTTTGGCGCGCTTGCGGGGGTCTCACCGGAGGCGATTAGTGATTTTTACCGCAGGTTTGCCGCAGGCATTCGGGATGACGCGGCTTGGACGCAGGTGGCAGCGGCCAACAAGGAGGATGTGGCACGCGCGCAGTCTCGCGGCCGCCCGGTGGGGCGTCTCGCGCTGAGCGACGGCATGCGCGCGGCGATGGCGGAGGGCCTGGAAGGTTGGGCCGTGGCCCCGCACCGCGTGGGCGAGGTGCTGGAAGTGCGGGAGGCCGAGACGTTCCGTATTGAGCGCCGGCGAGCACCGCTTGGCCTTGTTGCCTTTGTCTTCGAGGGGCGCCCCAATGTTTTTGCGGACGGGGCGGGCGTGCTGCGCAGCGGCAATTGTGCGGTGATGCGCATCGGTCAGGATGCCCAAGGCACGGCGGAAGCGATGATGCGCGTTATCCTGGCGCCCGCTCTACGGGATTCTGGGTTGCCCGAGGGCGCCATCACGCTCGTGGAGAGCCGGGACCGTGCGGCGGGCCAGGCGCTCTTCGCCGATACGCGACTGCGGCTAGCGGTCGCGCGCGGCTCGGGGCAAGCGGTGGCGACCCTTGGGGCTATCGCTGAGCAGCACGGCATTCCCGTGTCGCTCCACGGCACCGGCGGCGCCTGGATGTATCTCGCTGCCGATGCGCGGCTGCCTGTGGCGCTCGCGGCGGTGCGCTCGAGTCTCGACCGCAAGGTCTGCAATACACTCAATACTCTGGTGTTCGACGCGAAGTTGTCGCAAGACTTCCGGGCTAACATCGTCGAGTTGCTAGGGAACCTGGGCGCCAAGGTGCACGCGACAGCGCCGTGCCGCAGCGACTTCCCGAATGCGCTGCCGCTTGAGGAAAGCGGGCTTGCGGAAGAGTGGGAGTGGGATGATGCGCCGGAGGTGTCCGTCACCCAATCGGCGGATCTCGACGATATGGCGCGGCTTTTCAACGCCTACTCGCCGCGCTTTGTGGCGTCCATCATCAGCGGTGGCGGCACGGAGTCCTTCGAGCGTTTCTACCAAGCGCTTGAAGCACCCTACGTTTGCAATGGATTCACGCGCTGGGTCGATGGACAGTGGGCGTGGCTACGTCCAGAGCTTGGTCTCACCAACTGGGAACGCGGGCGCCTTCTGGGCCGCAGCGGCATTCTTTCCGGCGACGACCTCTTCAGCGTGCGTGAAGTGTTCATCGACACGACCGGCAAAGCGCCCCAGGGACGCTGAGGCGTAAGCTTTCAGGGGGTCGATAAAGCTAAAACGCTGCCGGACATAGCAAGTGGGCTCTGGGGCCCCACGCGCAGCTTTAGGCCACCTCATAGGCAGAGTGGGGGCGGCACCGCGGAATTTACGCCCGCAGTGCCGGGGGCATGCGTGTAAAATGCCCCCCCCTGAACGGTTACCGCTGAGGCCGCTTCGAACGACAGACGCAGACAGCGTCGCCGAGAGACGCTAGGGTCTAGGTCTTCCAGGATGCAGGTATGTTTGCTCGCTACTGTGCCCGCGCACTGGCTTCCTTTCGTACGGGAGCTGGAGAAGGCAGGACATACCGTGACCCCGCGGGAGCTGACGCTCGCTACCGGCCGACCGCACGGCGGTCATTCGCCAGCTGGTTTCTCGGGTGCGCTTCCGTCTGACCGCCTCCTCGATGGAGACAAGCCCGAGGAGCTGCGCGCGGCCATCGCTGACTTCGATGCGGTGGTTTGGGCCTCGCCACTCGAAGTGGC
>SLEO01000199.1 GCA_007124745.1 Myxococcales bacterium | reverse complement strand
GCGTCCACCGCGTAGCGGACAAGGCCGTAGGGAGTGCGCCGCAGCCAGCTTTGGCTCGGCTGGGCTGGGCGGACGTGGACGGCATCGCCACCGGCCCAGGGGTCGTGTTCGCTCGACATGTCGTAGCCGACAACCTGGCCGCCAGTGAGGAGCCACAGGGTGCTATTTTCCCATTCGAGCACGTGGGCGAACTCGCGGATGCCGGGTGCGCGCCGGCAGTGGCTGTGCCAGGGCGACGGGAGCGCCGTCACCCGGCCGCTGTCGGCGGTGAAGGCTTCGCCGAGTAGCGTGTCGCTGGGGACCCACTCGAAGTGCGGGGCGCCGCATTCGGCGAAAACACGCATCAGGACGCGTTCGAGTAAGGGCTGCCGGTAGCGCAAGCTGCGGTCCGCCGCGGCCGTCACGGGGCCTGTGTTAACGTCGATGTAGTGGGTGGCAGCAGCGCTCTCGGCGTTGCCTGTCACCGCCAGCAGCGTCTCCGAAACGAAGCGCAAACGCGACCGCCGCACGCCGGTAGGCGCCGTGAAGGGTTCGAGCGGAAGGACCGCCACTTGCTTTAGGGCCACGCGCCGGGCGGCCGCTGCCAGCGCCTCGAAACGTGCCGCCGTGGACGCTTCAGGTAGCGCAAGCCCTTCCAGCGTTTCGCTGAGGTCGAGCGCCGCCGCCATCAGGCCCGCGTCCGTTGCCGCCGCTGCGCCTGCTAGTAGCGCCTCGGTGAGGGCCTCACGCGAGGGGCATAACACAGGCTGCCCCTGCACATCGCTGACGACCCAGCGGTCGTCGATGTGGCACGCCGCACGCAGAAGCCGCGCGCGCGTCACGCTCAGCGGCTCGGTTGGGTCCGGCGCGCTGCCGGCCTCCGCGGCACTTGCGTTGGCACCAGGCGCGCTGCCGCCTGCTTCGGCAAGCGCAAGGGTCGCAAGCGCAAGCGAGGGTTCACGCGCATCACCTGGACAAAGCGCCAGGGCGCTCGTGTCTGACTCGGCTCCACTGAGGCAAAGGCGGAGCGGCGCGCTGGATGTGCGGGTCTCCCACGTCCAGCTACCGGTGACACTGCTGCGTGCGCCTGCTTGGCGGGGCGTCTGGGCGCCGTCGAGACTCACGCGCAAGGCCTGAGACCACAGGCCCTCACCGCATTTGAAGGTTGCGGTAAGCCAGACGCTCCCTGCCCACTCGAACAGCGACGCCGGCCCGGCGGCGCCACAGCCCGCCGTCGGCGCGCGCACCTCCGCCCGCACTACCCAAGGCGCGAAATGTGGCCCCTCCCGCAAGGCACCGAGCAGTGCCCACCCGTCGGAGGTCTCAACCGCTAAAAACACATCGAGGTCGCCGTCGCGGGCTTCATCCGCGGCGAGCAGAGCTCGGGCTGCGGGAAGCGCCGCTGCGCGCTTGCCCGTGCCAGGTTGGCCCGGTGATGCGGCGGCGTTGCGCCCGGCTCCGTTCGGCCCATCACTCGGGTCAGCCTTGGGTCCGTCACTCCGTCCGTCACCGGGCCCGTCACTGGGCGAAGTCGTAGCCTCGGCTTCCCCTCCTTCCGCAAGCACGGCCTCCCAATCCGGGGGGAGTGCCGCACCGAAGACGCGGGGCAAGCGCTGGCGCTCCAGATAGACGCCCCAGCGAGGTGCATCTGCGCTGACCGGAGTCGCAACCGCACTACCCAACGTCACGCGAGAAGCGGCGTCCTTCGCGGTCTGTGTGTCCGCGTCGCGGTCGGATGGTTCGGCGACATCTCGCGTAGTCCCGAGCTCTGTCGGCACCCGCGGTCCCTCGGTCTTGCGGCACCCAAGCAGCAGCATCGCGGGCAACCACAGAATGCCAAGCACCCATGCGTGTCTGCTTGGGGGCCGGAGCCGGCTAACATCCCCGCTGAAAAGCTTAGGCGTTTTGCAACTTCGCGCCGGAGTTCGGCGGTGGGCCATCAAGCACAGGCCCTTGGTCCGACACGCAGCGCGCGTCACGGTGCGCCCATGGCCAAGCACCCATCTAAAACGGGGCGCTACGTCCTGGTGCGACGCGGAAGCGCGCTGCGGCGAACTTGGCCTTGCGTGAGCGGGTCCCATGTCTGTTCTCGACGCTAGCAGCCGTCACGCGCCGCCGCCCGCGCGCGAGGCATCCGCGCGACACGTGGCCGCGGCGGACTGCCTCCTCTCGATGTTGAGCCCAACGCGACCGTCGCGTGGGTGGCGTTCATTTGGCTCAACGCGGCGCCGGCAGACAGATGGCATCGGTAAGACGCCGAGCCTCGACACCGCTGCACACAAAGCCCTCGGCGCAGCCTTGGCCGGCGCCGCAGCGCGCGTAGCAGATGGAGGTGCCCGAATCTTCGACCTCAAAGCAGCCGCCGCCGTCGGGGCAGTCGAGGTCGACAGCGCAGCGCCGGGAGCAGAAACTTCCCTCGGCGGTGACGCTGCCGCTGTCTTCGAAGACCACCTCGAAGCAGGCATCGGCGAGGCAGTTGCATTCGCTGCGCTCAGTGCAGGGCGTGTAGATGTCGAAGCCATCACCGATGCGCAGGTCGCGGCTTGGCAGGAAAGTAGGGAAGCAGAAGTTGCGCACGCCGCTGCAGCCCGACACGCAGAAGGCGTCTGCGACGCAGTCCCGGTTGCTGGCGCAACGAACCGTGCAGATAGCGGCGGAGTCGCTTTCACGCGAAGGCTCGCCTTCGAAGACCTGCTCGCAAGCGTCGGCGAGACTATTGCAGTCCGAAAGCTCGGCGCAGGGCGCGTAAAGCGGTTCCCGCGACCCGCATGCAGCGGCGAGTGCGAGAGCGAGAAGCGCAAGCCCGCGCGCCAGGACCCCTGGTGCCTGCGGCCACGAGCGGCGCCCGTACCCTGAGGCGCTAAGTGCGATGCTATGTTGCCTGTTCGGCGCTAGTTCAGCCATTTGGGTCTCTCGTCATCGCCGTCTCCACGGCTTGAAGTGTCACTGCTGCCAAAGCCACCACGCCCACCGCTGATCACATCAAAGCGCTTGCTACGTCCCTTGCTTCGGGAGGTTTTGCCGGAAGCCGTTCGCCGTCTCCGTCCTCGGCTGACACTATCGAACCAGGCAGAAAACCAGAAAAAATAGTAGCCCGCTGCGAGCGCTGCGAGGTCCGCCACCAGCGATGTGAGGTTCTTTGAGACCAAAAAGAACAGCACGGAGAAGCCGATGAGCACACCGAGTAGCTGTTTCGGCGTCAAGCTCACCGCGCCGAAAAGCGAGAGCTTGCCGTGCTGCGGCAGGGTCCGGGTGAAGGCAGAGATGCCTGCCAGCAAGATAGCGCCGGCTCCGAAAAGCGGCGGGTCCATCAAGCGCAGCGAGGTGCTCACCGCGATGGCGGCAACGGACTCAGCCACCAAGGCCACTAGCGCGAGGCGCCAGAGGTGCCGAAAGCCGAAGCGCGCCTCGAAGGGCGCCAGTATCCACCACAAAAATACCCAGGAAATGAGCTGAAAGATGAGCTGCCCGGAGGTGGTCGGCGCTACAAAAACGTGGCTAATCCACTGCCAGCCCCAGTCAAGACCGGGGCGACCATGCTCGAGCGCCAACAGCCCAAACACCGGCACATCAAGCCAGTTCTCCAGAAAAATCTGGGCAACGTAAGCACCCAACAAGAGCCCAAGCAGGCGCTTAACCCACGGCGTCAGCGGCGGTAACACGCTAGGAGGTGTGCACCCTGCTCGCCCTCGGATCAAGCCCCCGCACAACCCTCACGGCCGCGAAACCCTCACTTTCCAGACATCGATGGTGCACTCCTGCGCGCGTAAGCGACGTCTTCAAAGCATCTCCTCGCGACGCGCAATGCCACAGCGCTGGGGGAGGTGCTGGTAGCTAAAGCGGGAAGGTGCCGAGGTCGAGGTGACTCTCGGCGTCGGGGGTGTGGCGGGTGGTTTCGCCGAGAAGGAGGACGAAGCCTCGGCGGTCGAGGGCGCGCCACTGAATGAGCTTGTCGCCCGCATCGAGCACTTGAGGCGTCCTAAAGGTGCGAGAATCGAAGGTGCCTAGGTCGCAGGCTTGGGGGTTGAAGTCAAAACGCCGGGGCGTTCCCGGGACATCTTCGATGAAGATAAGCTGAACATCACCGATGCCTTCTTCGCGGCAGGTTTCTTCGGTGGGCGTCTCACCTGCGAGCGTCCAACTAAAGGCCAGCGACACATCGCGCCCAAGCGGATTGAAGGTGTTGTTCTGCACGCAACCCGTCAGCAGCGTAGCGCTCAGGCTCAGCAGCGTAGCGCTCAGGCATCGCCAAGTCGCACACGCGTTGGCGCCGCGCGTCGCGTGCGGCGATGTCTCCGGGTCCGAGCCGTAGGCTGTCAGCCACTTCCGTAGAAAGTCCCCGCAGCACCCCCGGATCAGTCTCGGCTGCCTGAGTTGCGGCAGCCGATGGCCACGTGGCCGCCACATGCAACCCGAGGTGGCCTGCGTCGTCGCGTCTACCGCCACAGCACCCTGTTTGATTGCACCCTGTTCGATCGCATCCTGCTGGAAACTTTGTGTCATGACGCTCACCGCGCTAGCTCTAGGGGTGTGGAATGCATCGAAGTCGAGGGCGGAGCCAGTCTCCGCGGCACGGTTCACCTGAGCGGGTCCAAGAACGCGTCTTTGCCGATGCTGTGTGCGGCGCTGTTGGCGGAGGGCACGCACGTTTTTCAGCGCGTGCCGCGGCTCCGTGACATTGCGAGCACGCTCAAGTTGCTGCGTCACCTCGGCTGCCGCTCCGAAGTGAATGCAGGTGCCCAGGGTGATGTCATCAACCTGACTGTGGGGGATACGCTCGGGGACGAGGCGCCCTACGAACTTGTCTGCGAGATGCGCGCGTCGGTGCTGGTTCTTGGCCCGCTCCTTACGCGGCTTGGGCGCGCCAAGGTTTCTTTGCCCGGCGGGTGTGCCATCGGGACCCGGCCTATCGATCAGCATCTCAAGGGACTGGAAGCGCTTGGAGCCCGCGTGGAACTTCACCATGGCTACGTGGAATGCGTGGCGCCCGGAGGCCGGCTCCGAGGCGGGGACGTCCACTTCGACATGGTCACTGTGACCGGCACGGAAAACCTGCTCGCGGCTGCCGCGCTGGCGCAGGGCCGTACACGCCTCTTCAACGCGGCGCGCGAGCCGGAGGTCGTCGCGCTTGCCACGATGCTGAAGGCGATGGGCGCGCGCATCACCGGGGAGGGCACTTCGGAAATTACGATTGAGGGTGTCGATACGCTGAAGCCCGCGGTCTACGAAGTGCCTCCGGACCGCATCGAAGCGGGAACTTACATGGTGGCAGCGGCCCTTACCGGCGGCGACTTGACGCTCGAAAACGTGCCCCTCGCGCAGCTCGACGCCCTCACGACCGTGCTGCGTGAAGCGGGCGCAGAAGTGGAGGCCTTGGGTGACACACGCTGCCGCGTCTCGCGTAGTGGGCCCCTGCGCCCGGTCAGCCTGACGACGGCGCCATACCCTGCATTCGCGACGGATATGCAGGCGCAGTGGATGGTGCTCATGACGCAGGCTGAGGGTGAGTCGACCATCTCCGAGCGCATCTTCGAGAACCGTTTCATGCATGTGCCCGAACTCGCGCGTCTCGGCGCGCAGCTCAGCGTCGAGGGGGATACCGCTACTGTGAGCGGGCCCACGCCTCTTGAGGGTGCGGTCGTGACCGCGACCGATTTGCGCGCCAGTGCCTGCTTAGTGCTCGCGGGCCTAGTGGCCGGTGGCGTGACGCGTATTCGCCGCGTCTACCATCTCGACCGCGGCTACGACGACCTCGTCGGCAAACTGAACGGCGTGGGCGCCCGCTTGAAGCGCGTCCGCGAATGAGCGCGGTCGGTGGTGACAGGGACGGGCGGGCCAGCTAAGCCAGCGCCCATGACATCGTCCCAAGATCATACACCCCGGTCGCTCACGTTGGCTGTGCCGAAGGGTAGGGTGCTCAGTGTACTGCGCGGGCATCTTGAACGCCTAGGCTTTGGTCCCGATGCTTTCGATGGCTCGAATCGCCGTCTACGCTTTCACGCGGCAGGTCCGCTCAAGCTGAATCTGCTGTTGCTCAAGCCGGATGATGTGCCGACCTACGTTGCCTACGGCGCCGCCGAGCTAGGCGTCGTCGGTCGCGATGTTCTACTAGAGCGCAACTATGACCTCTACACGCCGGTGGACTTAGGGATTGGTCGCTGCACCCTAGCTGTCGCGGGGCTTCCACAAGACAAAGCGCGTTATCGCGCGGCTGAGCCACTACGTGTAGCGACTAAGTTTCCCGAGATCACGCGCCGTTTTTTTGCAGAGAGCGGTCGACGCGTCGATACTGTCTTTGTCCAAGGTTCGGTGGAGCTTGCACCCCTCACCGGCCTCGCTCACGTCATCGTAGACCTCGTCGAGAGCGGCAACACCCTCCGCGACAATGGCCTAGAAGTATTCGAAAAGATTGAAGACATCTCCTCTGTAGTCGCAGTCAACCCAGCGGCATACAAATTGCGCTTAGAAGAACTCACAAGCGTACTAGAGATACTAAAAACCCCCACCTGAAAAACCAAGGAGCACAAACAATCCGAGTCAACGAACAACCCACAAAGCCGCAAGGAAAATCCCTTCGCAACCTGAGCCATCCCCAGGGTGAGCCTGGGGGACGAAAGCCGCGGGAAAACGGGCCTTCCGTGCGCGGACCCACCCACCCCACCATACTTACTCCAGGACTTACTCCAGGCCCATTTTTCCGTGGCTTTCTGCGTCTCGAGTTCATGAGGGGAACGCTCAGCTTCGCAACCTCAGGTCATCGTGTGAGTCGGACGAAAAAAAGTAGGGTTTTGGAGAACACAAGGAGCTTAGCGCAACCAAGCAAGTGGGCGCTGGGGCCCCACGCGCAGCTTTAGGTTTTCGGGGG
>SLEO01000207.1 GCA_007124745.1 Myxococcales bacterium | reverse complement strand
TCGCAGCCTTGCCTCTAGTTTCTCCGACCCTAAGTGCTGTATGGGTAGCGATGTTTACGCGCGCCTCCTGGCCAGTTTGCCGGGAACTTTTGCAAGGACTTCGGTGGGATCTAGACTCGACCCAGATGCGAGCGTGCGAAGCGCTGACGGAGAACGCTCCGATACCGCTCGACGAGGCTATCGCGCTCGCGCTGTCGGACGAAGCGGAGGGGCCCTCCTCGCCGGGGCCCATCGCGGTCGCGCGCATGCAGCGTCTTGGCGCGAAGCTGGAGTCCCGTTGGAACACAGAACCATTACGGCCAGCCACGTCGCGCTGGTAACGGCCACCCTTCTCTTCGGTGCTGCCATGCGCTGGCGCGCAGAACTCAACATTTGGCTCTCAACATCGGCGGTAGCTCTCGTATCGTTCGGCCTCACCAAGCAGTGGTGGTATCCGCGTCTGAGACGTCTTCGGGAGCCTACCTGGATGTTGGGGGCCGTGGTCGGTGGCTTGAGCGGCGCCATCACGGTGTGGGCCACGCATCTGGTTTTCGGTTTAGCGGGACCGCATTCTACGCTTCATCAGGCTACGGCATGCTTGTATGAAGCCGTGGAAGCCATCCCAACGGTCGGGCTCGGCGTAGGCGTGGTACTGCTGGTCGCTGGGGCCGAGGAAGTGGTCTGGCGCGGCCTTGCACTAGACATGTTGCATCACTTAGGTGTCGTGGGCGCCGTGGTCGGAACTGCCGCCTGGTACGCGCTACCGATGCTGATGGGGGGCGAAGGCTGGCTCGCACTCGCTTCGACGGCACTCGGGCTGACGTGGGCGACATTGCGGCTGGTCACGGGGTCTTTCACGGCGTCCTACGTCGCCCACGTTGCTTGGACCCTGGGAATACTATTCATTTGGCCTCTCGCACAAGCCTGAGGTGAGACCGCTTGCTGACCCCGAACAGCAGCGTTGCGGTGGTGGGTTTAGGAAGCGCGACGATGCGCACTGGGCGCTAGCGCGTCCGCGCGAAGGCAGGTTGTCGCGCGTTGCCCCCTGGCACCCGTGATGCTACCGAGAGCACGCTTCGTGTCACGAGAGTGACGCAAGCATTTGGTGCGCGCTAGGTCGCGGCCCGTATGCGAGGAATTTCCCGTTGGCTCAAGCAACCACGTTTGCCCGCAGTGCTTTGCTGAACGGGCCCAGTCTTCGACCGAGCACGGGCGCTCGTCGCTTTGCGCCATCCCAACTACCCATGGTGCTCGGCGCCAGACCGGTGCGCGTGCTCGGTCGCGCTCACGGTCGCGTTGGCGATGTGCGGCGCCGTCAAGCATCACGCGCACTGACATTGCTTTCGGCTCCGCAGCAGGAGCTGCGTTAATACTCAGCATGCTGCTTTCACCCTGGCTAACGTTGGCAAGCGCCGTTCCGGTGCTGTTAATCGGCGAGCAGCTAGCTAGCCGCGTGCGGCTGCTCTCGCGCTTCAACATCCCTGCACCTGTGGTGGGTGGTCTCGGTGTGTGCGTGCTGGTGCTGATTGCCAACCTCGCTTTCGGGCCCGCTGCCTTTGGGTTCGAAAATAGCGTCAACGCGGGCTGGTGGACCTGGATCGTTCTACCAGAAGTTCATTGGCTCGAACGGCGCAGCGTGGACGTATCCCGTCCGTTTCTTGTGGGCTTCTTCGCCTGCATCGGACTCAATGCAAGTGGCAAGCTGCTGAAGTCCGCCGGGCGCCAAATTGCGCTTCTGCTCGCACTGGTAGTCGCGTTTATCGCGCTGCAGAACATGGTCGGCGTGGGGTTGGCGCTGCTGATGGGCCAGTCGCCATTGCTCGGCTTGCTCTGCGGCAGTGTTTCGCTCACGGGTGGCCACGGCACGGCAATTGGGTTTGGTGACGTTATCGCCGCCAAAGGCCTCGGTGAGGCGCGCGTTGTCGGCATCACGGCCGCCACGTTCGGTTTGGTGGCCGCGGGGCTCATGGGTGGGCCGTGCGGCGGCTGGCTTATTCGACGCTTCGGCCTGCGGGCTGCACCAAGCGACGACAGCGCGACTGACATCATCGCGTCCGCACCCGACGGCGCAGCGGCCGCCCCCGCCGAGGCCCCGAAACCGCGTGTCCAAAGCGCCTTCTTGACGGAGGCTGCCAACATTGTGCGGACACCCCTGCGGGGTCTGTCCCACTTGCTTGTGCTGGCCTTCTGCCTGAAGGCCGGGGCTTGGCTTTCACTGCTCTTGCAGGAACGCGGAGGCATTACCTTCCCCGTCTACATGGGCGCCATGATCGTAGGCATTGGGCTGCGCAATGGGCACGACCTGTTGCGGCGCAATTGGCTCAACACGAAGGTGGTCGGTCAGATTGCCGTCATCTGCTTGGGCGTTTTTCTCACCAACGCGATGATGTCGCTAAATCTCATCGACCTCAGCCAAACCGCCCTACCGATGGTCGTCATCCTATTTGCTCAGGTGTTTGTGACGGCCGCCTTTGCCATGACAGCGGCCTTTTGGGTGATGGGGCGCGACTACGAAGCCGCGGTCATTGCGGCGGGTTACTGCGGCTTCGGCATGGGGGCCACGCCGGCCGCCATCGCCAATATGGAATCCATCGTCGCGCGCTACGGCCCCGCGCCAAAAGCGTTTTTGTTGGTGCCACTCGTCGGCGCTTTCCTGCTCGACTTCCCCAACGCGCTCATCATCACCGCACTCATCAACTTCCTAAGTGGCTAAAAGTACGCGTTCACTGGGCCGGAAAGGTGAAAACGTCGCAGGAAAGAGCAAGCGGGTGCTGGGGCCCCGCGCGCAGCTTTAGGCCACCTTGAAGGCACAGCGGGGGAGGGTCTGCGGGATTCACTCCCGAAAGCCCGGGGGCATGGGTGCAAAATGCCCCGCTGAATAGTTACGGCTAAAGGACTTTATTCGGTGAGAAGGCCGTATTGCTTTAGGCGACGATAAAGGGTGGCGCGGGGAATGCCGAGCGCGCGGCTCACTTCGCTGACGTTCCAGGCATGGGTATCAAGGGCGTGTTTGATGCGCTGCTCTTCGTCCTGGCGAAAGGCTGCCCGGGCGCGCGGGGCACGCTGTCGGGGACTGCTGCTTGCCGGAGGCATGGTGCGTGGCTCCAGGTTCAGGGCAGCGGGCTGAATGTCGCCGCCTTCGCTCATCAGCGCTGCGCGGGTCAGTACGTTCTCGAGCTCCCTGATATTGCCGGGCCACGCGTAGTGATTGAGCGCGCGCATCGCGCGGCCCGAAAGACGAGCCAGAGGCATCTTTTCACGCTCCGCAACACGCCCGAGCAAGGTCTGCACCAAGTCAGGCAGGTCATCGAGACGCTCGCGCAATGGCGGCAACTTCAGCGCGATAACGTTGAGGCGAAAGAATAGGTCCTCGCGAAAGCGACCTTCAGCGACCTCCACTTCAAGATCGCGGTTTGTCGCGCAAATAAGCCGCGCATCGTAGCGCTGCGCCCGGTCCGCACCGAGAGGGCGCACTTCCTGCTCTTGCAGGGCACGCAGTAGTTTCGACTGCATGGCGAGAGGCAACTCGCCTATCTCGTCGAGAAAGAGGGTGCCGCCGTTCGCCTCCAGAAAAAGACCTTTGCGCGCACCCTGCGCGCCGGTAAACGCCCCACGCACGTAACCGAAGAGTTCGGACTCGATAAGGTGTTCGGGCAACGCCGCGCAGTTGAGCGGAACGAAAGGACCTCGTGCGCGATGACTCTCGTGGTGAGCGGCACGGGCAACCACCTCTTTGCCCGTTCCGCTCTCTCCGGTGATCAATAATGTGACATCACGTTTGGCGACCTTCGTGAGGGTCTCGAGCACCGGGCGCATGCTTGCGCAGCGCGAGGCCAACCCCGCGAAAGTGAAGCGGCCTGAGAGCTGCGTTCGTGCAGCCTGCACCTCTGTCTCGAGCTCCGCAGCCTGCTGGGCTTGCGCTTCGAGTAGTGCTTCGACGTGCCGCTTTTCGGCCTCAAGGTCGCGCGCTCGCTGTTCGAGCTCCTTGACCAGACGCGCATTGCGTAGCGTAAGCGCTACCTGGTCCGCGAACGCCTGAATCAGCGTGAGGTCCTCATCCTCGGGCGCTTGACCTTGGAGCTTGCGGTCGAGGTAGAACGCGCCGACAACGCCTTCGAGGTCACGAATGGGCACAGCCATCACCGCCTTGAGATTAAGGTAGTGGACGGAGTGCTGGCCCTGAAAACGGTCGTCGTTTTGCGCGTCGACGGTAACCACGGGTAAACCTTCGCTAAGCACCCGCTCGACGATGGAGCGGCTGAATGCCGCCTCGCTCGCCTGAAGCGCCGTCGCGTCCATGCGGCGTGCAATCGGAACCCGTTGGGGCCCGGTGGGTCCCTCGCTGAGAATGATCATACCGCGCTCGGCGCCGGTCAGTTCCAGCGCCGCATCCAGTGCCTCTTCGAGTACCCGCTGGGGGTCCGAGTTAGCAGCAAGACGGCTGTAGAGACGAATCAGGGTGCGGACGCCCGTGGCCCGGGGAGCTCCTCCCTGTTCGCGCGGGATGACCTCGGCGCGACGACGTGCCTCCTGGCGCATCGGCACACGCCAGAACGCCTCACGCATGGCGGATTCGAGAGGGGCACTCATCCGCTCCCACAACGCGAGCGCTTCTCGCCGACATGTGTCGGCCTGAAACGGGGCGTTTTGACTCTGGTAAAGCTCGGCAAGCTGAGATTTGGCGAACGCCTGGCGGTCCACCTGGTGCGCCTCCGCTGCTCGGTCGTAGACGCGCTGCCACGCCGAGAGCGCAGCCGGTCCCTGCGAGTGAGCCATCGCCAGGCGCGCGCGCGCCTCATCGATAAGCGCCACCTTTGCAGGCGCTTCGCTCCGGGCCGCAAGAAGCTCTAGCGTTTCGGCAACGCCAGCGGGCCCCGCTTCGTCGAGGTTGAGCATGAGAAGGCGCACTTCCATCTCGAAGGCGTCAGCCTGGGCGCCGAGCGCCCTTAGCTCGCGCTCCGCCGCGACGAAATGCGCCCGCGCCGACGCGAAGGCGCCGGCTTGCGCCTCAAGTTCGCCGAGTAGGCTTTGTGAGGCGGCGACGAAGTAGGCGAGTCCATGTGCGGCGGCGAAAGTACGGGCATGCGCTGCCCGCTCCTTCGCTTGGTCCACCATGCCCAAATCGCAGTAGAGCCGGGCCAAGTTGAAATGAAGCGTGGCCACGGTAGAGGCGCGCCGTCCATTGCGCGCCGCACCGAGGCCGAGCACGTACGCTTCCCGGGCCTCCGCCCACTCGCCCAAGCGCTGCGCCACCGAGCCTTTATTGAGTGCAGAAAGCGCCACCATGGGCACCAGCCCCCACTCGAAGGCGAGGGTGAGCGCTTCTTCGAAATGGCCCTTGGCGCGCGCGAAGTCCGAGAGCTTGGTGGCCACGAACCCCGCCGTGTTCGCGAGACGCAAACGTTCAAAACCGGACGCACCGGCTAAAAAGCCTTCGAGCACCTGCAACGCGCTACGGGCGCGGGCCACCTCGCCCGCGCCCGCCGCGGCGGCGGCTTCGACCTCAATGCGCGTTCGGTAGCCGAGGTCTGCCGCGTCTGCAGGCAGCGCACTTCCGTTCTCAGGGAAAGCATCAAGCTCGTCGAGCACCTCCCGATAGCGGCCAAGCTTCAGCGCGGCTCGGCGTCGCAGTGCCGTCGCACGCAACATCGTAGCGCCTGGTGCATCACCTGACGCGGGGTGCGGTATGCTCTCCTCTGTGCGCTCCACCCTGGCGCGCAAAGGGTCGAGGTAGCGTAGCGCTCGCGCTGGCTGACCGCGTTCAAGGCACGCTTCAGCGCAGAGCGTGCGGATCCCTGGCGACGCAGGGTCACGGCGTCTCAGGCAAGCCAAAACGCGCCACAGCGCACCGCTCTGCCGTGGCGAGAGCAGTAGCGTCGGCACAGCCCAAACGAGCACTTCCTGAGACAGCACCGCAGCGCTGCCCGCAACGCGCTCGGCGATGGATTGGGCGACCGGTCCTGGTGGCTGGGAGGCATCGAGCGCAACCGCCTCCCACAATGCGGACCATCCGCTCAGCGTGGACACGTCATCCCCCGCCAGGACACATTCGAGGGCGTGGAAGCGAGCGCGGTCCCACTCCTGTCCCGCGAGCGCTTCGGACAATAGTATGCCGTGCGCCTCGCGGATTGTCTTCGCGCCCAATGCCGCGCGCAAGGGCAGAAGCCCATGACGAGACGCAAGCACCCACTGGGCGCCCTGCTGCCTGAAGAGGCTCTGAAACCGCGCGCTTCCGTCACGATGGGCTTTTAGGAATGCGCCGTCGTCTATGGGCAGTGCCCGAAGCGGGGATGCAAGCAGACGGGCCGCGCCGCTTCGCTCGCTCACGTCGAACGCATTGACGTCGGCGCTTAAACCATCTTCTGCCTCAGCGGATAGGTTGGGCGCACGGAGGTCTCCGAGCGCAACGAGCGGCCCTGGAAGGCATCCAGCGGCATCGACCCATCGCTGAGCGCTTCCGGCAGAACCGAGGCGGGTTGCGAGCCGTAGTGCCCCGTCCTGGGACAAGGGAAGCGTCTCGACGGTAGACCATCCAGGTTCGTCGAGGGTCGCCGCAGGCGCCGACGCGACGAGCCAGTGTAGCGGCAGGGGATGCGTATCGAGGTGACCCAGCAGTCCGGCACGTACGGAAAGCGGGAGTGTGTCCCAGTCGTCAAGGCCGAGAACGACCGGGCCGGGCCACTCGGCAAGGCGTGTACGCAGCGCTTCCAGCATGGGCGCAAGCGCTGCCACTGGGACATCGGCACAGGCGACTTTGACGACCTCCGCATGCGCACTCGCCCGAAGGAGTGCTTCGTCGAGAAGCGTTGAACGCCCGCTGCCCGCCACGCCTCGAATCCAGACCCCGCATTGACCACCAACGGCGCGCCATTCCTCGACCGAAGCGGCGACCGTTGCCAGCTGTGCGTCGCGCTCCAGGAGCGGCTCACACATGCGGAGTGCCTCCTCTGCTACGGGTGCACCTGCTCGGCGTCCACGCAGCGCCTCGATCAGCGCAGCGAGGTCCGGGGCTCGCTTGGCCGGGTCTTGAGACGTAAGGCTACGCACCGCATTCCGCGCGGGCTCGAGCGCGCGGTCGGCTGCCTCATGCTGCGCGACTCGCTCCAGTAGCGTCTCGAGAATCACCCCAAGACTGTAGCGATCCGTCGCAAAGGAGAGCGGTGCGCCGCGCAGCACTTCCGGCGCAAGGTAACGCGGTGAACCACGACCTGCCGCGCCTTCGCCCAAGACGGCGCAGCCGAAATCCACCAAGGCAACCTCTTCTCCCTCAAGGCAGATGAGGTTTTCGGGTTTGAGGTCGCCATGGATGACCTTTGCCGCATGAAGTGCTGCTACCGCAGACGTGAGAGACCGCGCCAGTGCCAACGCTTCCGCGAGCGCTAGGGGGGAAAGCATTCGCACCGCCAAGGTTGGCCCCGCTAGCGCCTCAAGCGCGATGTAGGGTCGACCCTCCGCACTGCGACCCCAGCCTAGAAGCCGAGGAATCGCCCGATGCTTCAAGCGCCGAAGCACCTGCATTTCTTCTTGAAGTTCGGAGAGGGCGGTAGCGCGCGCAACCTTGATCACCACGCGGGCCAGGGGTCCATCGACCTGCCACGCTTCACCAGCAAACACGTCGTGTGCAAGAAAGGCCGTACCACCTGCGCCCTCGCCCAGGGGTCTTTCGATAGTGTAACGCAGGAGCCTTGGCGGCACCGCTGACCCCGACTCGAGCTGATCCATATGTCCGGCCTAGTGCTAACATGAACCGAAGTGAAACAAAATGGACAAGCGCATCCTCTATATTTGACCGCTTTTTGACCATTGGCACTTGGCACGCGGACTGCAAAGATTGAGCCCATGCATGAAGCGTTGCGTTTGCGGCAGCCGATATCGTCCACGGCGGAGAGCACCTTTCGAGGCAGCACCCGTCAGACGCACAGCTGCGCGCCAAACACGCGCCCGGAATGCGGCCCACTCGAACGGCGGGGTTCGACGCTGAAGCGTGCGGACATCAGCGCCGACGCGCACCTTGAACCGGGAGAGACTGCCCTTCCTTTGGGTGCCAGCGACTACCCACTTGGGTTCCTAAAGCATACCCTCGGCCCTATTTTGACGCTGTTGGCGTTTGTCAGCGCGTCCACTGGACTTGGCTGCAATATCGGGGCGCAGCCTGAACTACCCGAACACCCCCGCGGGCCAGTTTTCGACGCATCGGACGAATCAGTGGGCGAGCCGTCGCCGCTAGCGCCCGCCGCTCCGGGCGCTCAAGCACCCTTCATCGACGCTTCGCTGGTACTCGCCGAGCGCGTGCCTCAGGGCGCACGTTTTGACGGCCTGGCTGGCGCGCTTGAGCGTTTCCCTGATGAGGGCCCAGACGGCACGGTCACATCCGAATCTGCCGTCGTCTACGCGGTGGCACTCGGGGATACGCGACAACCGTTTGAACCCGCCGAAGACGGCAGCTTTACGGTGACGCTCGAGCAAGAAGAACTCCCCGATACCTTTGAAGTGGTCTTTACTGCTACCCAGCTTGGGCAGCCGCTTGCGCAGGCTCGCTTCTTTGTCGACCTTGAAACGGGTAGCCTGACGCCGCTTTTTCTACTGCCCGGCCCCTCTGATAAGGACGAGGACGAGGACGAGGACGAGGAAAACAGCGAAACCCCGAGCCCCAACCCCGAAACCTGATGCGGTCTTAGTGCTCGCTCTAGTGGTCGAAGTTAGCACTGTAGTGCTGTACCGTGTCCCGCGGTGGGCGCTCGACCGCCTGCAGGGGCGAGGTGACAAGGTCGCGACCCGGTGAGGTAAAAAGCAGGCTTTCTCCCACTTCCGGCAGGCCGCGCGTCGGGTGCATGCCGCCGTTATCGAAAAAGCGGACGCCTCCCGTCAGCTCCGTTCTCAGCGCCAAGTGGCCGCGCACCCACTCTCCCGTGCGGCGGTCACGGACGCCGATGCAGCGCGCGCGACGCAAATGGTACTCGGTGTTCTGGGTGACGAAGACCTGGTGGATACGCCGCTCACCTGCATAGGTCTCATGCCGGACTGCTCGCTTCATTGACATCGCTAAACCTCACCTAAGGCTCCGTTGCCGGAGCGTCATCTCATGGAGTCGCGTGCCGCCTGCGCGACCCGCTACCCGATTCACGCTAAGCTGGCCCACCGTGACGGGGCAAAAAAACCACCCGGCCCACCGGCTGGCGCTAGCGCATTCCCGCGGCGATTCCGTCACAACTCGGCAGCAAACGCCCTGGGGTGGGACATTTCTGCGTGGTTTTCTGCCGGGACTGCACCAACTGCCTGCCGATCTTTGCGCAGGCGAGGTGTGGGAACTGTCATTGGCCGCAGAAAGGCCATCTTTTTTGCGCGATGGGAGCGCACTGGCTGAGTGGGCGCGAAGCGTGCGCACAAAGCCCGAGCCATCGTTGCTGCTTAAGTGGCTCGACAGTGATGATTGGCTTTCGCTCCAAGTTCACCCTGCGGAACCGGAAAACGGCGTTGGCAAGGTCGAATGCTGGTACGTCGTCCGGGCCGAGCACAACGCGACCCTTTACGCCGGCGTTAAGCCCGAGCTGGGCCGGGATGACTTCGAGGCCGCGATGCAGCGAGGCCTTGTCACGGACTGCCTCCAAGCGTTCCACCCCCAAGCGGGGGATGTGTTTCTGATCGATACGGGCACGCCACACGCGCTCGGGCCCGGTATATCGGTGCTCGAGCTGCAGCGCACCGCACCCGGTGATGCGGGCACTACCTTGCGTTTCTGGGATTGGAATCGGCGCTACGACGGCGATGGCCGACCTTCGGGCTCGGGCGCCGCGCGCCCGCTGCACCTACCTGCGGCGCTTGCCGCGACGCGCTGGCAGTCGCGCGCGTCGCTGCATGCTCGATTGCCGCGCGCTCAGGCGACTGAAGGGCACGCAGTCCTCGAAGTACTCATCGGGGCCGCTGGTGCCCCGAGGCACGGCGCATCTGCCGTGCCTGAGCCGGGCTCGATACGCCTATGCGATGAGGCCGGCGGAGCCTCCGGCTGCCTCCCGAGACTTTCGCACGCGGAACTGACGCTCGCGCGGGCGTATGGGTCAGGATCGGTCCGCTGGACGCCGTCCTGGCCGTGGTCGAGCCTCACTGTCATGCGCGGCCGCCTTACCGTCGAAACAAGCGAGGGGGAGAAGACCCTTGAACGTGGCCAGAGTGCGCTGCTGCATGCCGAACAGGACATCGTCCTCAATCTCGACGAGGCGGAAGTGGTGCTAGGCTCGACGGCGCCTGTGGATACTCCAGGGCCCGTGGATACTCCGTCATGACCGTCGCGCTCTCCATCGTTATTCCAATCTACAACGAGGCCGCCATTGTGCGCTCTGCGCTCGTGGACCTCATCGATCAAACGCGGCGACACTGCGACACCTTCGAAGTCATCATCGCCGCCAATGGTTGCGTCGATGGCAGCGTGCGGCTGGTGCAAGAGCTGCAAAGTCGCACGCCGGAGTTGCGGTTGCTCGAGGTGGGTGAAGCCAACTACGGACGGGCTTTGCGTGAGGGCCTGCTCGCCGCGACGGGAACCTGGGTCATCTGCGAGGAAATCGACCTTTGCGACAGTGATTTTCACGTCGAGGCCCTTTCGGTCCTGCGGGCTGGCCAGGCGCAATTTGTGATCGGCTCGAAGCGCATGACCGGAGCTGCGGATGAGCGGCCGCTGGTGCGCCAGGTAGCGACCCAGGTGATGAGCGGTCTTTTGCGTCTGTCCCTGGGCTTCGATGGAACGGACACCCACGGGCTAAAGGCGTTCTCGCGCGAGGCTGTCTTACCGGTCGTAAGGGCTTGCCAGGTGGAACGTGACCTCTTCGCCTCAGAACTTGTCATTCGTGCCCAGCGCGCAGGCATCGCCATGCGGGAGATACCGGTGCGTGTACTCGAGAAGCGACCGCCATCGGTGCACCTCTTTCGCCGGGTTCCCCGCGTACTTCGCGACCTTGGACGCCTGGTGCGGGTACTCGGACCGCGCGCATAGATCGAGATGGTCGCTGCAACTAAGGCGCTTGCGCTCTCTATCGATCTCGACGACCTGGCTTGCTACCGCGCCATCCACGGCCGCGGCGGGCGCCTGGGCAAACGCCCGCGCACCGAGGCCGACATTTTGCCGATTTACCGCACGGCTTTGCCCCGCTTTCGCCACTTCTGCGAAGCGAATAAGGCACGGGCGACGCTCTTCCTACCCACGATACACCTCGATTTCATCCAAGGGCTCGGCGCTGAGCTGCGGGCGTGGGTCAACGACGGCTACGAGGTGGCAAGCCACAGCCATTCGCACCCCTACGCCCTCACGCGCCTCCCGAGAGGCCTTCAGCAAGCGGAAGTGGCCGGTAGCGGCATCCGCATCGCCGAGGCACTTGGTGCCCACCCGAAGGGCTTTCGCGCCCCCGGCTATACCCTCTCCACGGAACTCGCCCGCATCATCCGGGAAGCCGGCTTCCACTACGACGCGAGTCTGATGCGCTCACCGGTTTACGTCGGTGCTAAGGGCGTAGCCATCAGCCTGAAGTGGCTGCAAAGCGTGAGGTTCCAACGACGCTCAGCGTCGGCCTCGATCCTGGGTGACCCGCGCGTACTCTGCGCGCCAACGTTGCCCTATCGCATGGACGAGGCGGCATTCCATCGGCGCGGCTCGGGCTTGCTGGAGTGGCCTATCAGCTGCACCCCAACCTACGCCGGGGCGATGCCCTGGATCGGCACCCTACTGGCCCTCCTGCCGGAACGCGCCGTCAGACAGCTCGCCCGCACCGTCGCGCACCGTTCGGCCCTCGGCATCGAGTTTCACGCCATCGACTTTCTTGAGGCGAGCGAGTTTGGCGGCGCGGAACTCAAACGCTTGCAGCCGGAGCTGCGCGTCCCGCTCAATGCCAGGCTAGCGCGGTATGCTATCGCGTTGGCCCAACACGCACGCGATGGCTTCGCCCCTGGAGCAAGCCTGCAGGATGCTTTCGAGCAGGTCGACGGGCTTTAGCGCCATCAGCGCGTCCCGGCGCTGCACGCCTGAGGGGAAGCCGTAGCGTTCCTAGCGGGCGATCAGAGGCGTCTCGAGCACGACGCTCTGAACGAGTGCGCCAACGCTGGGCCCAGCGAGCAGCCAATCGACGTTATGGAAGCGCTGCGATTCCGCGGGCACCTCAACGGCCAGCAAAGTGAGCTCACCGCCCGCCTCGACGCGTTCCTGCTGCCAGGCGCCCGGCCCGCTCGCCGGCCACGTCGTCGCGGGCACCTGCGACCAGGCGATGGACGCGCTGCCGCTCGTCGGCACGCGCATCCGAACGTGAATGCGCCGTGGTCTCTGGCCGCGATTCTCCAGACGCAAGCCCAACCGGTAGAACACGCCCCAGTTCGCGACATTGGCCCAGGGGCGGGGCTCGGAGAGCGGCCGCCGCACCGACACCAGGCCAAGCTCCGGCACATCGAGGTCGAGCATGTCGAAGGTATGGGCTTCCCTTTCCATCCCCGGACCGATGTGGAGCATCCACTCGGGACGGAGACGGGTGGCCGCTTCGAACGCTAGGCGTTCGGTGTCGAACGCCCGCTGAACGACCATCAAGGGCCCATCGGGCGTGGTGTCATCGAACGCCCAACTCGAAGCGCTGCTGGCAACCTGCGAGGTGGCCGCCACACCGTTGTAGACCCGTGATGAGTCGGTTTGGCCGTTGAAGCGGCGAACGAACCCCCGGAAGTTCAACGGACCCGTCGGTAACGCCTCCCGAAAAGCAACAAACTCAACGCGGGTGCCCGCCGGAACGGTGGCATCGAGATATCCGGAAAAGAAGCGCGCCCCGGGAATCCCTTGGCAGCGCGCGAACCACGTGTAGGCAGGGCCTAGCGCCGCTTCACGCGCCGTGGCGACGTTGAGCGCCTGGACGTAAGCAAGTCCGCCATCAAGTCGGGGCACACACGCTTCGTGGTGCACCTGCACCACGCCGCTACCGGAAGCGCCATTTTCGCCCGCGCGCATGCGAATACCGTAGTGAATCGGTGTTTCGGTGGCGTTGACGTGCGAGAAAAAGACGCGAAAGCGCCCCGTGCGTTCGAGTGCGTAAATCGCAACGCCATCGTCTGCGTAATCCCCAGGCTGGAGAATCTCTGGCTGGTTAACGTAGACCAAGGGTATCGACCCAACGGGCCCGAAACGCAAAGCAGCCGGCGCGCCCACCTCAAGGGGCTCATCAACCTCGGGAAGATTTGGCGGCGACTCCTCGGACTCTGTGGGCGGCGCATCCGGTGCGGTTGGAGCGCTTGCGGTCCGCGCTGCGACCCCGACCTGGCAACCGCTGCCCAAGCCGAAAACAACGACGAAAAACGGAGCACCTAGGACACGCCAAGGATTCACTCCGTTCCGCTTTGCGGCGAGCGCGCAGTCTTGCTCGATACCATCCACGTTCACCGACACCGCCTGCATGAACCGTACCCGGGACAATCGCCCACGCAAGAACGCCTCACAGAAGCGCTCCGCAGTCCCGCCTGTCGGCGCTCTAGAAGGTTCCGCGGGGCCGGGTGGAAGCCGGAACGTCCGCCCCCCCGCCAGGACCGGAAGCGGGTGCTTGCGCTCCCGATGTACCCTTACCGTTCTCTCCGAGGTGGCCGAGGTAGTCAGGAAGATCAAGACCCGCCATACCGGCAATCTCGTGGAGTGGGGGGAGGCTTTTAATGATGCTCGATAGGAAGTTGGACGTGCTCGACTGTCCCTCCCCGCCACCGCCATCCCACACGGTAATTTTGTCGATCTTGAGATTCTGAATCGCTTCAACCTGTCTAGCGACGATTTCCTCAATCTTTTCGACCATGAGCAAAGTGGTCGCCGCTTTCGCGTCTCCGTTCGCTCCTTCAATCAGGCGGCGGTAGCCATCCGCCTTTGCTTCAAGCACCTTCCTTACGCCTTCCGCTTCCGCTTGATAGCGGGCCAAAATCGCGTCGGCATCGCCTGCAGCGATACGCCGGATGCGCTCCGCCTCAGCCTCTGCAGCAATTTCTGTCTTCCGCTTATCTGTCTCCTGTCGCACCACCTCAGTGGAGTTAAGGCGCTCGGTCTCCGCGAGATACTCGGCTTTCTGGATGTCTGCCTCGGCCTGGCGGCGGGCCACCTCACCTACGCGCATCGCCTCAGCCTCCTGAATAGCCAGGCGTGCGTTGTAACCGGCAATATTTCCTTTCGCCGTGTTTTCGCCATCCACTGCGGTGGCCTCCTGCTCCTGGACGAAAACACGCTGGTCAGCCTCTGCTGCCTTGCGGCCTTTTTCCGCCTGAGCTCGGTTCTCCGCGACGCGAATATCGCGCTCACGGAGCGCCTCAGACTCACCGATAGCGCCTATTTTTTGCTGGACAGCAACATCGACGAGCGCGCGGTTAATCGCTTCCGCAGCGGCCTTTTTACCAATGCTACCGATGTAATCGGACTCATCGGTGATGTCTGTGATGTTGACGTTGATGAGATAAAGCCCGATTTTGTTCAGCTCGGGTTCTACGTTCTTGCGAATGGATTCAAGGAAGCTTTCTCGGTCCTGGTTAATCTGTTCAATGGTTAACGACGCGACGGTGAGCCTGAGCTGACCGAAGATAATCTCGCGTGCCATTCCCTCTATCTCGCTTTGAGGCAAGCCGAGCAGACGTTCCGCGGCATTCTCCATAATGCCCGACTCCGTGCTGATGCCTACGGTGAAGGTACTCGGCACATTGATGCGTATGTTCTGCAGCGAGAGAGCCCCTTGTAGGGGGATGCCAATGGTCATGGGCGTCAGCGATAGGAACGCCGATTCCTGAACCAAAGGAAGCACAAACCGGCCACCGCCATGCACGCACTGGGCAGACTGACCGTGCCCCACGCGGCCATACACTACAAGGATGCGGTCCGAAGGGCAGCGCCGGTAACGACCCGCCGCGTACATCACCATGCTGACGAAAATACCGACCGCAGCCAGTACCGCGAAAAGAGTAAATCCCATAGTTGCCATCACCGCCTCCCCTGAATGCACGCCCAGTCGTCCCTGTAGCCACCAAAGTCCGCCGAAGATCGCCTACGTATGTAACCTCATGCTGGCTCGACCACGAGTGTGGGGCCGTCGACGCGATGTACGCGCACGCGGGTGCCGGTTTCGAGCGTTTCCGTGCCTTCGCTAATGGCGGAAAGAACCTGCAGTCTTCCTTGGACGTGCACCTGAACTTGCCCGGATTCGCCGGGCCGGATGCGCAGGTAAACTTCTCCCACTGCGCCGAGCGCAGCCTGTGGCTCGCGGTTGCCGCTCGACTGAAGGGTGCGGAACACGCGAAAGAGGCGTGCAAGTACCCAGTTCATGGCGAGCCCCGCTGCGGCGCCCGCCCCCGTTGCAATGCCCACGCCCTGCCCAGCTTCCCGGAGCACCGCCAGACCCACTAGCCCAAACATCGTCAAAAAGGCGGTTATTCCCTGGAAGGAAAGAAGCGTGAAGCCGATGTCCGAACTCGACCCTCCTTCTAAGTCGACACCACCGGCGTCGACATCCGGCGAGAAGCCACCGACAAACTGAAGCACCAGCCACACCAAAAAGCCCAGTGAGCCCGCCAGCGCGACAAAAAAGAAAATCCTGTCTTCCACCGGCCAGACACCAAAGTCGGTTAGCATTGTCCTAGCATCTACCTCAAAGGGGATGACCTAGGCAACGACTACGAGAACCAGGCTGCCGCCTGGTAACCGTTCAGGGGATCCAGATAGCGAACACCTGCGGCAAAAAGGCAAGTGGGCGCCCTGGCCCCGCTTGCCGGCTTTAGGCCACCTTGACGGCAGAGTGGGGGAGGGTTTGCGGGATCCACTCCCGTAAACCCGGGGGCATGCGTGTAAAATGCCCCCCTGAACAGTTACGTCGCCTGCAAGCGGAATATCAACGCCTTAAGCCACACGTGGACGGCCTGAGCCATCCCTAGGGTGAGCCTGGGGGACGAAAGCCGCGGGTAAATGGGCCTTCCGTGCGCGGACCCACCCACCCCACCATACTTACTCCAGGCCCATTTCCCCGCGGCTTTCTGCGTCTCGAGTTCATGAGGGGACAGCTCAGGTGGACGGCACGCTTTATCGGTTTAGCGAGCTGCGTGTTCGGCTAGGGTACGGCGTAGGCGCCAGGCACGGGCCTGTAGCGTGGATGGGTGTAGCGTTCCTGGCCGGGCGGTGCGCTTCGATCGAGGGCTAAACACTCGGTAACCACTAAGTGGCCGTCTTCGTAGAGGAAGTCGATCTCAATGATGCGCTCGCGGCCGGAAGCGGGAATCGGGAGGCGCTCGGCTCTCAGCGCGTCGCGGACGCAGCGCTCGGTCTTCATGCTTAGCCGCGCTTCGCGACCGATGCGCTCGCTGCGGATGGTGGAGGCGCGACCGGTGCTACTCAGTACAAAACGAAAACGCGCTGCCGCGCCTGGGCCGTTCAACCGCCCCACATCCGCGGGCGCCTCGACGTCTGCGCACGCCGCCGCCGCCTTTACCGCCCGGCTCCGAAGTCTAGCTTCGAGCTGAGGGTCGTATTCTACCATCGGACCCGGAGCCAGAGGCACCACCGCAACAGGGCCCTGGGAGAGCACCATTCCTGGAGGAACGCCGCCGGGTTGGGCACTTGCCAACGCGCCTACGCTCCATGCTCCCGCGCCGAGCAGCATTGCCACCCAAGCGCGCCCGCCAGGCATCCGCGCTAACCGCCGCGCCTTTGCGGAGCCCGAACCGGCCCCTTGAACCCTGCAAACCGTCACTGGCTTAAAGGTACGGCATGACACGGGCAAACGCGAGCCGTTGGCCTCCAAAGATGCGAGTGCCGAACGCGATTCCAATCATGTTGCACGCGGTCAGCGCTGAGGGGGCGTGTGCGCAACATACCGCCGGGTTTTGCCGAGCGAACCTGAACCATCCCCCTCGAAGCGCTGGCGGGACCAACAACGCGGGAACGTGGGCCTTTCGTGCGCGGGCCAAAGCGGCGCGCGGGGCCCGGGCGCCGACCTGCCCTGTCCTGCAGCATCTTCGCTGAACGCCCACCTGAACGCTTAGCTCTAGACGCGCCCACCCGTGGTCGCGCTCGACCCGCTGCCACCGTCGAGGTGCATAGGCGATGCCTATGCCTGAATCTTTCACATTGCTATCTGCGACGCGGACCGGTAGCAGTGACGCATGACGCTTGAGGTCGCGCTTAGGCATGTAACGCACTACCGCTACGACAAGGCTGTGGCGGTGGGGACGCAGCTTGTGCGGCTGAGGCCAGCGGCACACTGCCGCACGCCGCTACTCAGCTATTCCCTTGAGGTCACACCGCAGCACTTCGTTAACTGGCAGCAAGACCCCTTCGGCAACTACATCGCGCGGCTAGCGTTTCCGGACCGGGCCAGTGAGCTGCGCCTCGCCGTCGACCTCGTGGTCGATATGGTGGCCCTGAATCCCTTCGATTTTTTTCTCGAAGAACACGCGCAGCACTACCCCTTTAGCTACGGCGCCGAACTCACTCGCGACCTTACGCCCTACCTAGTGGCGGAGGTGCCCACGCCCCGATTGCGTGCCTGGCTCGATGGCCTGCCGAGTCTGCAGGGCTTGCGAACGCTAGACGCGGTCACCGACCTTAACCGGCGCCTTGCGGCGGACATCCGCTACATCGTCCGGCTTGAACCCGGCGTCCAGACGCCGGAAGAGACGCTCACGCTAGCCTCGGGGTCCTGCCGCGATAGCGCTTGGTTGCTGGTGCAGATCTTCAGGAATCTCGGCCTCGCGGCGCGTTTCGTCTCCGGTTACCTCATCCAGCTCACCGCCGACCAAGCATCCCTCGATGGCCCTTCCGGCCCCAAGGCAGATTTTTGCGACCTGCACGCGTGGGCGGAGGTTTACATTCCCGGTGCCGGCTGGATAGGCCTTGACCCCACATCGGGCTTGCTCGCCGGCGAGGGACATCTGCCACTGGCTTGCACGCCGGAACCGGGTAGCGCGGCGCCCATTACCGGCACTTTGGAGGCCTGTGAGGTGAGCTTCGATGTCACCATGGCGGTGACGCGGTTGGCCGAATCTCCGCGCGTCACGAAGCCATATTCGGAGGACCAATGGGCGGCCATCGACGCTGCAGGCGAGGCCGTTGAAGCGCGCCTACAGGCCGGCGATGTGCGGCTGACGATGGGGGGTGAGCCCACGTTTGTGTCCCTCGACGACCGGGACGGCGAAGCCTGGCACACTGCCGCCGACAGTCCTCTGAAACGCGAACTGGCCGCACAGCTTATCGAGCGGCTGCGAGCACGTTTTGCCCCCGAGGGCTCCGTGCATTTTTCCCAGGGCAAGTGGTACCCTGGCGAGCCGCTTCCACGTTGGGCCTACAGCCTGTTTTGGCGCGAAGACGGCGAGGCACTCTGGCAACGGAGCGGCTACCTCGCCGCGAAGCCTGGCCCCACACCCTCCCTTGAGCGGGCGCACACCTTCATCGAGCAGGTGGCCAAACGGCTCAACGTCGACCCCGCCAACACGCTGCCGGCCTACGAAGACACCTGGCACTACCTGGCGACCGAGCGCCGTTTGCCGCCAGACTTCGACCCGGTCGATAGCAGCCGACTGAGCGACCCGGCAGCCCGCGCGCGCCTAGCCCGCACCTTCGAGCAGGGCCTCGGCAAACCCGTCAGCTTCGTCCTTCCGGTACAGGCATGGAAGAGCCGCGACACGCGCGCCTGGCACAGCGAACGCTGGCGTCTCCGCGGGGAGCACCTTTTTCTTGTCCCGGGTGACTCACCCGCCGGATTGCGTTTACCTCTTGACGCACTCGCGCCTCCAACGGCCGATAGCGCCCTCGCAGCGCTACCAGAAGTCCCCTTCGAGCGTGCGGCACCTTTCGCCGCGCCCGCCGCAAACGACGACGAAGGGCGCAAGCAGGCCACGACGCAGGCGCAGCAGCATCCGGGTGCCGGAACAGGTTCACGCCAGCAAGTGAGCGAGCAATCGGCCCGTACCGCGCTTGTTGTGGAGCCTCGCGACGGCTTCCTCTACGTCTTCGTGCCGCCTATCGCCGCGGCCGAGGCCTACGTTGAACTTATCGGCGCGATTGAAGCGGTGGCCGAGGCGCTCGACCAGCCGGTGCGCCTTGAGGGCTACGACCCACCGCCGGACCACCGGGTTCGGACACTGCGCGTCACGCCGGACCCGGGTGTGATTGAAGTGAATGTAGCGCCCGCCGCGTCCTGGCGTGAGCTTGTCCACAACACTGAGGTCCTCTACGAGGAAGCGCGGCTCTGCCGACTGACGACGGAGAAGTTCATGCTCGACGGTCGCCACACCGGCACCGGCGGTGGCAATCACGTGGTCCTCGGCGGACCGACGCCCAGCGACAGCGCGTTCCTGCGCCGTCCCGATATGCTGCGGAGCTTCGTCTCCTACTTCAACAACCACCCATCACTGTCGTTTCTCTTCTCGGGGATGTTCATCGGGCCTACCAGCCAAGCACCTCGGGTAGACCAGGCGCGCGATGATGCGCTCTACGAGCTGGAGATTGCCTGCCAGCAAGTCCCGGAGCGTGCCTTAGGCGACCCACCGCCGCCCTGGCTGGTGGACCGCATCTTTCGCGACGTCCTCGTAGACGTGACGGGCAACACTCACCGCACGGAAATCTGCATCGACAAGCTCTTCTCGCCGGACTCGCCGACGGGCCGCCTTGGCCTTGTGGAGTTTCGCGGCTTCGAGATGCCGCCGCATGCGCAGATGGCGCTAGCGCAGGCACTGCTGATGCGGGCGCTCACCGCTTGGTTTTGGGAGACGCCCTACACTGCACCGCTGGAGCATTTCGGAACCCAGCTCCACGACCGCTTCATGCTGCCACACTACCTGCTGCAGGACTTCGACGTCGTCATGGGTGACCTCCGCAGCGCTGGCCTGCCGCTCGAGGCGGGCTGGTTCGCGCCGCATGCCGCCTTCCGCCTGCCCGTTCTGGGCAGCCTGACCTATCAGGGCCTAACCCTCGAACTTCGCGCGGGACTTGAGCCGTGGCACGTCACCGGCGAGCACGGCGTTGCTGGCGGCACAGCGCGATACGTCGATTCGAGCGTCGAACGCCTCCAAGTTCAAGTAAGCGGTCTTGCGGGCAGCCGCTATGCCGTCGCGTGCAACGGCCGCAAGGTACCGCTCCAGCCCACTTCGGTCGCCGACACATGGGTCGCGGGCGTGCGCTACCGCGCCTGGCAGCCACCGCTCTGTTTGCACCCCACACTCGGTGTGGACGTGCCCCTCGTCTTTGACATTGTGGACACTTGGACGGGCATTTCCGTTGCCGGATGCACCTACCACGTGAGTCATCTCGGAGGCCGCAGCCACGAGACGTATCCAGTCAACGCCCTTGAAGCAGAAGGGCGCAGGCTTGGCCGCTTTGCCACAACACGCCACAGCTCCGGACCCATCCATCTCACTTCGGAGCCTACCAATCCGTCGTTCCCCGTGACCCTTGACTTACGGCGCAAGCCGCGCGCCTAACGCGCCATGGTCGCGGGTGCGGTGCTCGGGCATTGCCAGTCGCGTCTTCGATATTTGCAGTGACAAAGGCGGGTAGACTCTGCTTTACTCGTTCGCGCGAGAACCCATTTGCCAACCCAGGAACCGCACCGTGCCGAAGACCCAAACCCAGGATGCTGTCGAGATGCCAGATGTGTCATCTCCGCCCTTAGAGGGCGGCCAGACACGCGGCGCCGCGGAGCGCTCTGTATCGCGGCTCAGCGCACGCTCAAGCGATGCGGGGCCGGCACCCCTCTTCGGCGACTACGCGCCCTTGCCCTCGGCCTACGACGAGATGTTCAAGGCGTGCGGAACGCCGCGCAGCGAAGTGGCGGACGTGGTGCGCATGTTCGATGCCCTGGGCCAGAGCGGGTTTCGGTCGCGCAAACGCATGGCGGAAGCCGCGATGTTGCGCGGTGGCGTCACGTTTACCGTTTACGGCGACAAACAAACCACCGAACGCATCTTTCCATTTGACCCCATTCCCCGACTTGTCGCCGCCAAAGATTGGCAGCGCACCGAGGCAGGACTCGAGCAACGCATACGTGCTCTGAATCTATTTCTCGCGGATGTGTACGGTGCGGGCCGCATCATGCAGGAAGGCATCGTTCCACGGGCAGCGGTGGAAAGTTCCAAAGGCTTTCTCCCCCAGCTACGTGGCGTCACGCCTCCCGGGGGTGTGTACGTGCACGTTGCGGGCATCGACTTGATCCGCGACCCTGCCGGGAACTTTATCGTGCTGGAGGACAATCTGCGGTCACCTTCCGGCGTTTCGTATGTGATTGAGAACCGCGCTATCATGAAGCGCGTTCTGATGCGCGTCTTCGGCAACGCAAACGTGCGCCCCGTCGATGCTTATCCGACGCATCTGCTCGATAGCCTCCTCGACTGCCTCCCTGTGAGCCCGGAGACACCTCGCGTCGTCGTGCTGACGCCGGGTCCTTACAACTCGGCCTACTTCGAGCACAGCTTTCTCGCGCACCGCATGGGCTGCGACCTCGTCATCCCCAACGACCTGTTCGTCGAAGAGGACCGCGTCTACCTAAAAACTACAGCAGGCCCCGTACCCGTCGATG
>SLEO01000339.1 GCA_007124745.1 Myxococcales bacterium | reverse complement strand
CGGAACACGAAGCGCCACAGCGTCTCCGCCCAGGCCTTGCGCTCGCTTTCCGGTGCCTCCTGGGCTTGGTCGAAAGAGAGCCCCTCAACAAAGAGGCTGGTTAGGAGGCGCGGGCGGCACAACGGGTGAATGATGCCCGGCACAATGATTTGAGGGTCATCGTGGTGCAGCTTCTCGAAGAAGACTTGGCGTCTGGCTTCGAGGCCGTAATCGAGCTCTTCCCGCAGCTTGCCCGCAAGTTCCGCCAGCATCGCGCCGGTATCGAAGCGCTTGAGGGGACCGATATTGAAGGTGCGCCGCAGGAGTTCACCGTTGGCGAGGTCGCTCTCGACGCCCTGAGCCACGCCTGGATGCTGCACCTTCACGACGACCTGGCGTCCATCGTGAAGGGTGGCGCGGTGCACCTGCCCCAGCGAGGCGCTCGCCATCGGCACGGGATCAAATGAGGCGTAGGCCGTTTCCAGCGTCATGCCGAGTTCGGCCTCGGCAAGTCGGCGGATGTCCTCGAAAGCACTGGTCGGTGCCTGAGAGAGGAGCTCCTTCAGTGAAAGCCCGTACGCCTCCGTAAGCTCTTCGGGCAGCATGCCGTCGACGTAGGCCAGCATTTGGCCAAACTTGGCACCCAGGCCCCGAAGTTGCCCCAAAGACTGAGCTACGCGGCCCGCGCGTTGCTGTTGCCCCATGAGCGCGTCGAGGCCGATGCGCGAGCCCGCCTTGGCCAGTGAGGCGAAGCGCGAAAGCCTGAGTCGCCCGTTTCCCTGTGCGTTCGAGTCGTCCATAGTGCCTAGCGCCGGAAGTGTGATGCGAAGACCCCCGCGAGAGCAGTAGGGCTGGCATGGCGAAATGCCCATAGCCGGCCCGGCGCGGTTACCGTCGGCTCCGCGCGCGTTTGACGCGCCGCGTCTCGGCGCCTTCGTCGCAAGTCAGAGCGTACCTCGACGGAGCCCAGCGTGGCTAGCTGGGCGGGAGTCGCGCATCGTGTGCATGGCTCGATGCATGCGCTGGATCGATTCGATTGGCGCACCGGTCCGTTGCCGTTATCGTCGCCTTTGACGTGTGCAGGTGCATGCTCCTAGTCCTGCGTTAGTGTCACACGCTAAGGGTCGGCTAAAGTAGGCCCGGCGGTCATCCCAGCGACATGTTGAGCAAGTCAACCGATACCCAAGCCGTGCGCGGCACCCGGCCCGGCGCGACGGCACCGGAAGCCCAGGCCCAGCTCCCCGAGCTTGCGCCCACCGTTTTGGTGACCGGCAAGGGTGGTGTCGGCAAGACAGCCGTGTCCGCTGCGTTGGCACAGGGCTTCGCGACGCTGGGCGAGCGCACGGCATTTGTATGTTTTTCCGAGGCCGGCTGGGCGGGGCGCGGCCTGAGCGCGGAGGTCGAGCAGGTCGTGCTCGACATGACCAGCGCCCTAGAGGCCATGGCCATTTCGCTGCTTGGTTCCGGTACGCTGGCCAAGCTCCTCGTTCACAACTTCGCGATGCGTCGGTTGCTCAACGCAGCGCCAGCACTGCATGAACTCGCAACACTGCATGCGGTTCAGGCACTTCGGGCCGAGGGTTGGGAGCGCGTGGTGGTGGATATGCCCGCCTCCGGGCACGGTTTGATGTGGCTGTCTGTGCCAGCGCAGCTCATGCGCCTTTTACGGGTGGGGCCGCTCTACGAGCTCGCCGCGACGCTGGGCAGCCGTTTGCGCGACCCTGCCGAGACCTCCCTCGCCGTTGTGACGCTCGCCGAGCCTTTGGTGATGAGCGAAACCATTGAGCTGCTCACCGCGCTGCGCAAGGGCGACCGCATCGCTGCGCGTCTCCTCGTCGTGAACCACATGCCCGCCTCGCATCGACTCGCAACAGCCGAGCTAGGCGACGCCCAAGGCGAAGAGGTGTCACCCGGAAGGCATCGCCTCCGAGACATCATGCGGGCGCGCGAGGCGCGGCTTGATGCGGTGCAACACCTCGCGCAGCAGCTTGATGACGAGCACGTCGCGCTGTTGCGGGTCCCTGCGTACCCAGAGACGCCCACGCTGCAGCAACTGGGAGCTGCACTCGGCTTTCCCACCCTTCAGGCGCACGCAGCGGCGCCACGCGAGAGCGACGGGAGGGCACGGTGACACCGATGCCCCAGGTGGTCATTTGCGCGGGAGGCGGTGGGGTGGGCAAGACGACGACGTCGGCGGCCCTCGGACTCTACTGGGCGCAGTTGGGCGCGCGTGTGCTGGTGGTCACCGTCGACCCGGCGCGGCGTCTCGCCGCTGCGCTGGGCATCGAAGTCGGCGGTGATATTCAGCGCGTGAGCCTTCCAGGGGTCAACGCAGCGGGCACCCTTGATGTTCTCATGCCGCGCCCCGAAGACGCCATGGAGGCCTTCGCCGATGCGCTCTTCAGCGAGCATCCGGAGCGGCGCGCCACCTTCAAGAGCAACCGTATCTACGCGAGCCTGGCGGCATCCTTGGGCGGCATTCAGGAATTCGTCGCGGTGGTCAGCGTCGCCCAGGCGGCAGAGGCGGGCTACGACGTCATCGTTATCGACACCGCGCCTTCCCGGCATGCGCTGGACTTTCTACGTTACGCGTCGCGTCTGGCGGAGCTGCTTGAGGGCAGGGCGGTTGGCTGGTTTGCCGACCTCGCGAGCCGTGTGCGCACCGGCGAGCCCGCAGGGCGGGGCGGCATTTTCGCTTGGGGCAAGCGCCGCGTCGAAGCCATGCTGAGCTCCGTGCTCGATGTCACCACCATCGAGGACCTCGCGGGGCTTTTCGGTGACCTCGCCAGCGTGCGGACTGGTGTTGTCGCGCTCGCCCGACAAGCGGAAACCCTGTTACTTGGGCCTTTTTCGCGCTTCGTGCTTGTGGGCGCCCCCACGGAAGCCGCCTACGATGACGTGCTGCATTTGCAACGCGCGCTCGTGGGTCTTGGCAAAGAGCCCGACTTGCTTATCCTCAACCGAGCGGAGTCGGGCACGCCTGCATGGTTGGCCGCTCTCGGTGAAGAAACGCTGTCGCCGAGCGAGCACGCACTTCTGGAAACGCTAAGTGCCGAGTCTGATGTTCGAACAGCCCTCGGTGCTAGCTTTGCTCAGCGATTCAGCCACAAACTCGGTGCGATTCCCCTCCTGAGGCTGCCCTACTTCGAGCGAGGGAGTCCTCTCGAAGTCGTCCTCGACCTCGCTGAGGCCCTGTCCGCAACACCCGCAGACAGCCCACTTGCCGGCTGGCACAAGGGCCTAGCGATAAACGCGGAGCGGACTTCCCCCACGAAGTGAGCTATGGGCTTGGTAGCGCCGTGGGTAGTTTCCTCGGCGCGGCACACCGTTTAGGCAGTCGCTTAACGCACTGTGCAGAAGGACGAGCCATGAGCAATACCAGCGAACTTAAGTCAACATTTGCGGCTAAAAAAGCTCAACTTGAGGCGGACCTCAAGCGGCTGAAGGCAGACGCGCAGGGCAAGGGCAACGACGCTATCAAGAGCATCGAATCGCGCTTGTCTGAACTCAATGCCGAGATGAGCATCAAGACCGGCACTAGCGAGCTAAAGACGAAAATCGAAGCCAAAAAAGCGCAACTCGAAGCGGACCTATTGCGCCTTAAGGCCGATGCTCAAGGCAAAGGCAACGAGGCCATCAAGGCCATCGAGACGCGCCTCGCGGAAGTCAACGCCTCCGTGAAAGAGGGCTGGCACAACCTGTCTGAGGACGTCGTCACTAAGCTCAATAGCTGGCTCAAGAAGAGCTAGGCTGGTCACGCACCGAGTCTAAGCGAAGCGATTCAGGCTACTCAAAGGTCGGCGGCGCGGGGGTGCCCGGCGCCGAGACGCATTCGCTCACGCCGTTGCCGTCGACATCAAAGCAAAGCTGCCCCGCAGGACACACGCTGTCATCGGCGCAGCCGCCGGGCGCAAGGCAGCTCAGGAAGTCCGCGTCGTGAACTTGAGTGCAGGTGTAGCCGCCGACACACCCCGCCGCTTCCTCAAAGCATAGGGAGTTGGCGGAGCAGGCGCGGCGACCCCGCGTCACGTCTATGCCGCAGCGCGGCACCGTCGCGATGGCGCCTGCTGCCGGCTCGATTCCCTGGCAGTCGGTGTCGTCAATACATGCGACGGGGAGTTCTACCTCGCCCTGGTCGGGGGGGATAGCGACTGCTGGCGGTAGGCAATGGCCGAGTGCAAAGGGTTCGGAGGTCGAAATGCAGGATGTGCCCGGAGGGCATGGTGTCGTCGAGGGTGCGGTGGGGTCGCAGATGCGCCCGCGTGCGTAGCAATAGGGTCGCGAAGCGCCCCGGTCTTCACACGCAAATCCTGCGGGGCATGGTCCGGAGAGGTCTAGGCCGCGCACACACGGAAGACGGCGGTCGACGCAGGCCGGCGCCTGTCCCGTCGACTCGCAGGCGAAGCCCGGGGGACATTCGCGCGAATCGCTGCAAGCCGAGGCACGCGAGGCGCAGACACCGGCCTCGCACTCAGTGTCCGCTGGGCACTCGGTGCTGCTGCCGCAAGCGCGACCTGCGGGCACACAGATACTACCCCCGTCGCAAGCACCGGGGACGCAGCGCTCGGTGCTTGCGCACTCACTGTCGCGCGTACATGTGGCTTGTGGCGGAACGCCCGCGGGACAGGTCTCGCCCGGCGCGAGCGCCCATGATGCGGCGGGCCCAAGTACGAGAAGTGGTCCGGTCCCGCTGGTGTTGAGGCCCCCCGTTCCCGAAGGAGTGCCGCGGCCTTGGCCGCCGCCGATGGCACTGCTTCCCGGGGGCGCTGGCGGTGCCTCCGAGCCGCATCCCACCGACGTCATGAGCAAACCAGCAAGCACGAGTGTCGCAGAGGCTAGGTGTTCGCTTATCGAAGCTCTGCGCGTGCTGCTCCCGCCGTCTCGGCGCCGTCTCGAAGCCGCGATATCGCTCCAACCACCCCTGGACGAATGAGCTTCCCCGCCGGGGCAAGTGCGGCTTACATGACGCCAGCGCATAGACTCAAGGGTAACGCAGAGAGGCGTGGGGCTCCACCATTCGCGGCGCAGAAGTCCGGTCAGCCGGCATGCGGCGAGTGCGCTCGGGCTGGCGGCGTTGGCCTTCGGAGGTTAAGCCGCCACTCACTGATGCGAACCCTTTCCCCACGGCTACCTTATGTCGCTTCAACCTCCGAGCGCGAGGGGGGTGTGCCCAGGATGGGTTGGGCACGCACACTAGAGCGAGGCCGCTTGAGTACGGTGCTAGCGGGTTTGGTCGCATGGACAGCGGCCGCGTGCACGCCCGCTGTTGCGGTCCCCAAACCCGACACTTTCGACCTGTGGGCGTCGCTCGAATGGTTTCAGGTGAGCGATACGGCGGCCGTCGCCGAAGGTGCCGACGCGGAAGCCATCGAGACCTTCGAAGAGACCTCGGTGGGGAAGGTCGAGGCGATGCTCGCGAAGGCGGGCGTCATCTATTTCGGTGAGCGTCACGATTCACACCTAGACCATGGCGTTCAGCTAGAGGTTGTGTCCCGAGTCGCAGGCAACGCCGAACGCGTTCCCGGCCGGCCCGCAAGCTTCGTTCTCGGCTTGGAAATGGTGCAACAGCCATATCAGGCCGCCCTCACGGGCCTGATGGACGGTGACCTCGACTGGCGCGGCTTTCTGAAGGCGAGTCAATGGGAGGCGCGCTGGGGCTATGATGCCGCGCTTTACGAAGGCATTCTGCGCCAAGCGCGGGCGAGCGGCGCGGATGCGATCGCGCTCAACGTTCCGACGGAGCTATCGCATGCCGTCGCGAAGGAAGGCTACGCGGCCGTGGCGGAGCGGGAGACCATTCCAGCACTGTTGCCCGGCCACGAGCGCTACGACGCATTTATAGGGCGCGCGCTCGCAGGCCACCCGGGTATGTCTGATGCCCAAGTAGAACGCTTCAAGGAAGCACAGACGCTCTGGGATTCAGGCATGGCCAAGGTGGTCGCGGATACGCTAGCGCAGCGCAAAGCGCGCATGCTTGTTTTGGCAGGCGCCGTCCATGTGGCGCGTGGTCTCGGGATCCCCGAGCGCGCGCACGCACTCCTTGCGGCGCAGGGCAAACGCGTTCCTTATGTCATCGTCCGGCCGGCTGTACCAGTGGGCCACTGGCGCTTGGGTTGCGGTCCGGGTTGTCTTGGCGAGTTTGTGTACCTTGGTACGGAGCCGCTCTAGCGCCCTGCGACCCGCCCGCCACGACCTGCGAGTCTGGGCGCTTTGCTGCCGCTTAAGAAAGGTATCGAGATCTGTGACTACCAAGCCTCCGCCCGCCACACTGCCTCGCATAGGCATTGTTGTTTGGTTGGTACTTCTCGGCACGTGTGGCTTGACGCGCGGCGTATCCGAGTACTCCGTGACGGCCATTGAACCACCGCCGAGTGTCGAGACGGCGCAGCCCTCCGCCTTCACAGCCGGCGCCTCGCATCTCGCTTACACCTGGATGATGTCGGAATGGCGCCGGCCTCTTGGTCTGCTGGCGGCGCTCATATCACTGCTGCTCATTTGGGGTGGCGTTCGGGTAGCCCGTCGGTCTCCCGACGGACGCTGGTGGGCGTCGCAGGCGTTGCTTGCCAAGCTCGTGCTTGTTACCATGGAGTTTGGCCTACAGATGCGCCTCGCATTTGCCGAGAAACCCAAACTGTACGCGCTCGCAGAGTCGGTGGCGGCGCAGGGAGGCGAGAGCAGTTCTAGACTCTCCCCCGGTCAGCACTTCGGCCTGATCTGCGCGTCTTTCGCGCTATCGTTTGCTATTGGCGTTGCGATATTTTCGTATGTTCTCTGGCGCGTTCGTCAGGAGGTTCCGGCCAATCCCGGAAAGCAGCCGCGCGCCGCTTAGGGGTAACCGTTCAGGGGGTAGAGAGTAAGCGTTCAGCGGGTCCAGATAGCGAAAACGCTGCGGGAAGAAGCAAGTGGGCG
>SLEO01000330.1 GCA_007124745.1 Myxococcales bacterium | reverse complement strand
GTATTGCGTGAAGTCGACATCATCCTTGCGGAAGACACGCGCCACACGCGTATCTTGCTCAACCACTACAGCATCAAGACGCCCCTCCGGCCCTACCACGCCCATTCTACCGAGGCCGTACTGGAGCAGTACCTGGAAGCCGTAGCTGCCGGAAGCAGCGTGGCGCTTGTCAGCGATGCGGGCATGCCCCTTGTCAGCGACCCCGGCGAGAGTCTGGTTCGCGCAGCCGTCGCGCGCGGGCTCAAAGTCTGCGCCCTTCCCGGTGCGAGCGCCCTAATCACCGCGCTAGCCGTCTCTGGGTTTCCGGTAGTCGGCAGCATGTTCCTCGGCTTTGCGCCGCGCAGCGGTCAGCGCCGGCAGGAGATGGTCGCACGCGCCGCGGGCCACCCAGGCGCCGTCGTCTTCTTCGAATCGCCCCGGCGCATGGCGGCCCTGCTCGCCGACCTCATCGCCGCCGGCGCGGGCTTGCGCGAAGTCACCCTCTGTCGCGAGCTGACAAAACGTTTCGAAGAGGTCCGTCGCGGCACCGTCGCCGCGCTTGCGGAGGGCATGGCCCCGGACGAACGCGGCGAGATGACCCTCGTGCTAGGCCCTACCGAAGGTGCCGAAGACGCGCGCGCCGCGGTACCCAGCGCCGCAGAGGTCAGCACCTGGCTAGCCAGCGGCGAATCCCCCAAGGCCCTACGCCACCGCCTTCAAGCCGCCGGTCTAACCCGCGACCAAGCCTACGCCCTCCTCCTCGCCGCCAAACCCGGCGGCGGGTAAGAAAGCCTGTTCGCGCCCCGCACCCTAGAAGGGGGTGGCGCCGGCGGGGGTGGCTTTGGTGCCGCCGGGTAGGAGGGTGCCGCTGATCTGGTACTGCAGGAAGCCATCCTTGGTTTTGGCTTTCTGGAGGTTGGGGTCGAAGGCGGCGAGTTCGAGGAGGGCACTTATCCGGCTGTCACGTTCGAGAAAGCCCGGCTCGACCCGGAAGCTGACAAACAAGTCCAGCAGGCTCTGCGCGAAGGTGGCGCCGAGGGTGAGCGTGCCACGGCCGCGCGCCGTCAGGTCCGGGCCGGGAACTTCCAGCGACTTGAGCTCAATATTGCCGTCTTTGCCGCCGAAGGTCGCGGCGACCTTCTCGACTTCGAGGCGCGAAATCGTCAGACCGTCGGCCTGGCCGGGCAGGTTGAGCTCCGCTTTGCCGTCGCCTAACCACACCTCGGTGAGTGTAATGCTGCCTTCGGTCTCGACGCTGTCCAGGCCCCCGGGCTGCTTGAAGCGAATCGAAGTCTTCAGCTTGCCGCCCCCGGGTGCCCCGAGGAAGTGCTCAAGCGCGCGGCTCGCGCCTACGCCGACGTTGTCCGTCTCAAGCGAAAGGGAAGCTAACTTATCGCCCGCAAGCGAGACCTGTGCGTTGACGTCACCGCCCAGCACATCGCCATCGATCGCAATGGTCTTTCGGCCAATAAGCAGGCCGAATAGGCCGATGTTGACGCTGAGGTCACGGGCATGCAGCGTCAGGGGCGGTGTGCCCGCCTTCGCACGCGTCGCGGGATAGAGCCTAAACTGGGCGTTGCCCGCCCGGACGCCAAGGGGGAAGCTCGGGCTCAGGTTACGCAGCCGTAGCTCCATGCCTTGCCCGCCGCGCGCCTGGTTTGCGGCTGAGACTTTGCTGATGCGTGTTTCGATAAAGCGCGCTGCGCTCTCGTAGGGGAAAAACAGCAGCAAGCCGAGGACGAAGGTGAGCGCAAAGACCACCGCCGCGCCAACGAGCCTTGCCCAGCCTGAACGCCACAGCCAGTTCATGGTGCGCGCCTCCGGCTGGGTGCGGCCGCACCGCGGGCGCGCTCTGCCGTGACGCTGCCTTCGTAGGCCGTGACCTCGAACTCCACGTTGTAGCTGTCGCCTTCCTTAAAGTGCTCGATGCTTAGATTGATGATGGCGACGGGGTAGCCACTGTTTTCGATGGACGTCAAAAAGTCGATCACGGGTTTCAGCGGGACGCCGGGAAGCTTGAGCCGGACGTGTTTGCGCGAGAAGCCGCCGATGGCTTTATCCGGCTGATTGATGATTTCCTTGAGGGTAAGCCCGTTGCGTTTAGCGAGTTCATCGAGAAAAGAGCCGAGCAAAGGCGCTTTGCGCGTGTAACGGTCTTGCACCGCCTGCCGCAGCGCTTGGGCTTCACGAAGCTGACCTTCACGGCTCTGAAGCTCACTGAGCACGCGCAGCGTCTCTTCGTTGTCATCGCGCAGCAAACCGGTCTGATGCCGAACGAGCCAAATGGGCAGCAGCAAACCAAGGACAAGAATACACATGCCGCCGACGAGCACGAGTTTCTGCTCGCGTGCAGATAGGTTCTCATACAGGCGCCGTGGCCCTTCGAGAAAGCTTCCCAGGGGGAGTCGTTTAGCTAGAACGCTCACGCCGCCTCCTGCTTGATCCGCGCCCCTCGTCCTCGTCGCGTGTGACTTCGCCGCAGCGAATGGCAGAGGTTATCGAATAGAAGATGCCGGTTTTTCCCGGGCCAGCGGGTGAGGTGTCACCCTTCGTGATGTCCTTAAAGCACGCGTGCTGTTCAAGCGCGGCGGCGATCTCCTCCTGCCGAGCCACGCTCTCGACGTTTCCCTCAAGGTACACTTTCCCCGAGCGGTTTTCGTCGTCTATCTCAATACGCAGGCGACGCGTGTCGTGACGGATAGAGGTGGCGATGGCGGCAGACAGCGCATCGATAACGCTGTAGGCATCGAAACGCGGCAGGGGTCCCAGTTGGTCCTCGCTGCTGGTCATTGCGGTGCGCGCTGCCCCCGCTTCTGTGTAACGCGTCCCGAAGATGGCGGCGGTCTTCGTTGCGAGGGCTGCGCTCAGTGCCTCCTGCCGCGCCGTCTCGTAGCGCTTTTCAGCGACAAGCGCGAAGAGCAGGCTGAGGGATAGGCCCAGTGCGGCCACCAGAGCCAAGCGCGCATGCTTACGCAACGCGCCCGCCGCCCGCGCCCGAGCGAAGGGCCCTTGGCGGAAGTCGATGCGCCGGCCGCGCTTGAAAGTGCGCGTCGCAAGGGCCACCGCCAGACCAAAACGCTGGAAGTCGGGCGGTACGTAGAGCTGCTCGCCCGTCTTGAGCCGCCAGGCCAGTGGCTGAAGCCCGGTGATTTCCGCGAGCCAAGCGTGCGCTTGAACCGGTACGGCGATCTCGCCGAGCGCGATGAAGTGCTCGAAAAGCGGGACCTCCGCCGCCCTGAAGGACGCCACACTGCGCTTCAGCTCCTCTTGAAACGCCTTAAGGGACGTTGGACGGGTGAGATCGTCAGAGCCGTAGGAAAGGGTGCGTGCAAAGCGCGCGATGTTTTCGTGCACGAGGCACAGGTCCGTCTCGTGGCGCCGAATGTTAACGAGTAAGAGCGGTGCGCCGGGGTTTTCAAAGGCGAGGAGCGGGAGCGCGCTCTCAAGCGCCACCGCATTGAGTGTGAGTTCCCGGGGGTCGACGCTCACGTCCTGGCAGCGCGCGAGGCAGCCGCGAATGTCCGCCGTTTTCGCTGTGGCGGCGAGAAGAGTGATGGTGGCCTCATCTCTAGCGACCGCCTGGTAGCTAATCACTACGTCATCGAGTTCGAAGGGCGTCAGCGCTTCCAGCTCAAAGGGCACCACTTCGCTGACGCGCCGCGTCGCAGCCTGCGGCAGCTTCAGTTCGCGCACGGAGGCTTGCAGGCCTGATATGCCAATGATCACGCCGTCAGGCGGGGGCGAAAAGGAAGCGACGAGGTCCGCAATCACCGCGGAGGTAGCACGCTCGGTTGCCGATGCGTCGTCGTCTGCCGCTTCGGGCTCAGCACGCCGTGAAAGCGCGCTTGCGTCAGGCACGGTCAGCTCCCGCAGTGCTTCAAGCTCAACCTTGCGCAGGGAGGAGCGCACCAGGGCTCCGCGGACTACGCCGTCGTCCACATCTATGCCAAGCAAGCGTGCCAAAAGGGGGAATATCTCCGGGGACCGAGCGTAACCCAAAGCGCGAAAGAAAGCGAACCTTCTAAAAGTTCGTCGGGAGTTGGGCTTTCTGCGCTAGAACCGGGGCCATGGCGCGGTACCGCTATAAGGGTGTCGACGGCAAAGGCAAAGCCGTACGAGGCGTGCGTGAGGCGGACAGCCCGCGCGCACTGCGCAATGCCTTGCGCCGTGAAGGCGTGCTTGCGACCGACGTGCGCGACGCTATCGCCCGGGAAAAACAGAGCAAAGGCTTCGATATCGGGTCGATGCTGCGCTCCGTCTCGTCGGTAGACCTTGCGGTCGCAACACGGCAGCTCGCTACGCTGCTGCGCGCCGGTATTCCCTTGGTTGAATCGCTGGCCGCGCTGCGCGACCAGAGCGAAAACCAGCTCTTTCAAGAAACCCTCTCGCAGGTGCGCGACAAAGTTAACGAAGGCATTTCCTTCGCGGATGCGCTGAGCGAGCATCCCAAGGTCTTCAACGACCTCTACATCAACATGGTCCGGGCGGGCGAAGCCTCCGGCACGCTGGAATCCGTTCTCGCGCGGCTTGCCGACTTCATGGAAAACCAGAATCGGCTTAAGGGCAAAGTGCAGGGCGCGCTCTTTTACCCCGGCGCGATTGCCACGCTGACGGTGGCGGTGACGTTCTTCCTGCTGACGGTCGTCGTGCCGCAGGTCTCGGCGATTTTTGAAAACTTCGGTAAGGTTCTGCCCTGGTACACCCGGGCGCTGATGGCGACGTCGTCGTTCCTGACGACCTTCTGGTGGCTTGCCATCCTGCTGGCGGTGTCATCGGTGGTGCTCTTTCGGCGCTGGAAGAATTCTGAGAAGGGTGAGGCCGTATGGCACCGAACCCTGTTGCGCGTGCCCGTCGTGAAGGGACTGGTCACCATGGTGGCGGTCTCGCGCTTCACGCGAACGCTAGCGACCTTGCTCCGCAGCGGCGTGCCCGTGCTCGGTGCGATGGACATCACGCGGCGGGTCCTGGGCAACGTTGAACTGATGCGCGTGATCGAGGAAGCCCGCGCCAGCGTGCGTGAGGGTGAAAGCATCGCCGAGCCGCTGAAACGCAGCGGGCGCTTTCCGCCCATCGTCACCCATATGATCGCCATCGGTGAGCGCTCCGGCGAACTCGAGCAGATGCTCGAACACGTCTCCAACGCCTACGACGACCAAGTCGAAGCGCAGCTCACGGCGCTGACATCCTTGCTTGAACCCATTTTGCTCGTGGCCATGGGCGGCGTCCTCGTCGTGATCGTCTTCTCGATCATCTCACCCCTCCTCCAAATCAACGAGTTCATCTCCTAGGCGCGCAGCGGTAGCACTGCTGCGCTAAGGTCATTGCGATGCGTCTCACCCCGCAACCCGGAGTGCCAGCTGACCGGTCTCTCAAACTTCCCTGGGAGCGAGGCGAAGGTTTCTGGCGTCGCTACCTCGGTGGCACGTGGTTGCGGCGCTTTGTGCTGCTGGGTGTCCTAGTGACGAGTGCTTGGCTGGCGGCACGCGCCCAGCTCCAGCGTGAGAAAACCCGCGTCACGCGGCAGCGACAACATGAACTTAGCGTGGCCATTGAGGGCTTTCGCTTGGAAGTCGGCCGCTGTCCTCGAGGGCTTGGCGAGGTGCTGCATCCTCCGGGTGAGCGCGCTGCGTTCTTGTCAGCGCTGCCCAACGACGCCTGGGACCGTCCCTGGCACTTCCTCTGCCCCGCACCGGATCGCCTCCTGGGCTACGAGATCACCTCCGCCGGCCCCTCGGGCGACTTCTGGCGACCGGACAACATCGACGGTACCCTCTAGGGGTCTAGCGATGGCGCTAGGGATGGAGAGACCTAGCTGTGGAACGTGAAGGACTCATCGATGCGCCGTGGCTCGCCTGCCAGGAGGTCTTGCAACATACCTTTGCGGCGCCGGGCTTGCTGCGCGAGGCGCTCACGCATCGTTCCTTCATCAACGAGCATCAAGGCCTTGGTCTGGCGGACAACGAGCGGCTGGAGTTTCTCGGCGACACGGTCCTGGCGACAGCGATATCGACTTTGCTTTGGTCGCGTTATCCCGGCGCCAGCGAGGGCGACCTAACCAAGCGCCGTGCGGACCAGGTGTGCGAAGCCGCCTTGGCGGATGTGGCGCTAAGCATGGGGCTGGGCGAGTTTATGCGCCTTGGCAAAGGCGAGGCGCGCTCCGGCGGTGCCAGCAAGCCGCGCCTGCTCGCAAGCACGCTGGAGGCCTGCATCGGCGCTGTGTATCTGGATGCCCAAAGCTTCGAAGTCGCCTGCGCGCTCATAGAGCGCCTCTTCAGTGCGCGCATGGGTGGGGTCGCACCGGGCACGAGGGACGTCAAAGGTCGGCTACAGGAAACCTTGCAGGCTCAGGGGCGCCCGGTGCCCGTCTACCGCGTCGTCGAAGTGCTCGGCCCTATCCACGACCCCACCTATGTGGTGGAGGCGAGCCTTGAGAGTGGCGCCCGCGTCCGCGCGGAAGCACCGGTGAAGCTTGAAGCGGAGGTCAAGGCTGCAGGAGCCTTGCTTGCGCAGCTCGGTGATGAACCCGACAGCACGTGAAGCGAGTTCCGGCGCGTTGGTGCGCGGCGCTAAAACGAAGCTCGGGCAGACCACGTTGGACGTGGCCTGCCCGATGACACGCAGCGACTAAGCGCCTCTAGATGGGGATAGCGGTTTCAAAGACAAGGGTGCCGAACACGCCTTGCGCGAACGGACCATTCTCAATGACATGAAGCCCCCAGCCCCATTCGGTGCCGATAGAGAACGCGGGGTGGACCTTAGCCCGGATACCCAAGCCAACATTGGCGCCGAAGCGGAAGTCGGAGTCAGCCGTCCCTAGGGTGACGATGCCCACACCATAGAGCGCCGCGTACTCCTTATTGATGAGGTCGAAGTTCATGGTCGGGCTGATACCGAACCCCTTCGGCCCACCATCGGAAATGCTACCCCATTC
>SLEO01000291.1 GCA_007124745.1 Myxococcales bacterium | reverse complement strand
TTCTCGGAAGGCCGCTACCCTAGCGAGACCTTATCAAATCAGACCACCGGTTGTCTGCGACGGGCACCGCCATTGCAGACGGTCACGCCGCAACGCTGCGGTACCACGCAAGGGTGCGGCTCAGGCCTTCTTTCAGATCGACGACGGGTGCGAAGCCCAGAAGCTCGCGGGCCTTGCGGATGTCGGGAATGCGCAGCTCGACATCGGTGGCGTGCCACTCGACAAATTCGATGGGCGACGCGCTACCCGCTAGCTCCTTGATAAGCACGGCAAGCTGGTAGATGGTCACCGTGGAGCGCGCGTTGCCGATGTTGAAGGCCTCCCCAACCGCCCGCGGTGAGGTGAGCGCGCGCATGACGCCGTCGACGATGTCATCGACGTAACACCACGCACGAATCTGACTGCCTTCGTTGTGGATGCGCAAGACCTGATTGGCCAAAGCCCGCGTTACAAAGGCGTGGACCGCGCCCTCGCCTACTTGCCGCGGGCCGTAGATGTTGAAAGGCCTAATGCTGCAGGTCGGCAGGCCGTATTGCTTGTAGTAGTTGAGTGCCAGGTGCTCCGTCGCAAGCTTGGAAACAGCGTACGTCCAGCGCGCTTCGCCGACGGCGCCCAAGCTCGTCACGTCCGCCTCTTGCACCTTGTAGGCGTAGGAGCCGAACACCTCGCTCGTCGAAAAATCGATTACCCGCTCCGCACGGCCGGCCTGGAGCGCGGCCTGCAGGATGTTCATCGTCCCCATGATGGAGACTTCCATGGTGAGCACAGGGTTGCGTTGGACAGTGTCCACTCCCGCAATCGATGCCATGTGCACGATGTAGTCCGCGTCGGCGACAGCCTCGCGCACTACCTCCGGGTCGCGGACGTCTCCGACCATGAGCCGGAGGTTGGGGTGCTCCGTGAGCCCGGTCGCCGCAAGGGCATTACGCCGCAGGTTATCGAGGACCGTGACCGGGTGGTCAGGTAACAAGCGAGCGCAGAGGGTTGAGCCGATAAATCCGGCACCGCCGGTTATCAGCACCCGAGCGCCCGCCTTGAGGGGCGCCTGGGGCAGTAGACTTGCGCTCGCCATCGCCTCAGTCTTTGGTGCCGTTGCCCGCGTTACGACGAAGGTAGGCTGGGATATCCAGGACAGCCTCGTCGTGGAGCGCGCCTGCGCCGAACGGACGCCTGAAACGGGCCTCCGACGTACGTGGCAAAGAGTGGTCATTGACCGGAGGCGCGTGCTCTACCGGGGGCGCATGGCTCTCGTGACGCGCGACGCTGCGCGCGCGGTCAAAGGCATGTTTACCGAGCTTGCGACCCAGCTCACCCACATGCGACGGCCGGGAACTGACGTGGTGCGATGCTGCAGCTTCACGAACATGCCCTTCCTGGGCCTGGACGGTGTCAAAGCCTGTCGCGATGACGGTGACCTTAACGAAATCGCTCATATCCGGCTCGGTCACTACACCGAAGATGATGTTGGCATCTTCATGAGCAGAGGCCTGTACGAGCGAAGCGGCTTCGTTGATTTCGCGCAGGCGAATATCCGGGCCGGCGGTGAAGTTGATGAGGATGCCGGTGGCTCCGTCAACGGAAATATCGTCGAGCAGTGGCGAGTTGATGGCCATCTCCGCCGCGTCGAGCGCCCTGCGCTCGCCCTTGCCGTAGCCCGTACCCATGAGAGCGCGGCCAGTGTTGCTCATGATGGTCTTCACGTCGGCGAAGTCGACGTTGATCATGCCGGCGTTGATGATGAGGTCCGAGATGCCCCGGACGGCCTGGACGAGCACATCGTCCGCGCGCTGGAAGGCTTCCAGCATGCTGAGGTCGTCGTCGCTAAGCGCGAGAAGCTTCTGGTTGGGAATGGTGATGATCGTATCAACCGCATCTACCAAATCCTTGATGCCGAGTTCGGCGTTGCGGCCGCGGCGACGTCCCTCGAAGCCGAAGGGCCGCGTCACGACGCCTACGGTAAGCGCGCCTAGGTCCCGAGCCACCTGCGCAATGACCGGCGCCGCCCCTGTACCCGTGCCACCGCCCATCCCGGCGGTCACGAAGACCATGTCCGCACCCTGGAGCGCCTCGGAGATGCGCTGCACATCCTCCAGCGCCGCCTTGCGACCTACGTCCGGGTTAGAACCCGCACCGAGCCCTTTGGTAAGCTGCGCGCCTAGCTGCAGTTTGGTGGGTGCAGGGCTTTTTTCGAGCGCTTGCGCGTCCGTATTGGCGGCGATGAACTCGACGCCGTCGAGACCGCTAGCCATCATGGTATTGAGCGCGTTGCCGCCCGCGCCCCCTACGCCCACCACTTTAATTCGAGCCTGAAGCTCTATGTCGTCAGAGAATTCGATCGAGATGGTCATTCTGCCCCCAAGGCTGCCTTTCCGTTTCTACATCGAACGCGCTCAGACTAAAAGACTTCACGAAACCACTGACCGATTTTTCGGCCAAGTCTTCCTGCCGACCCACCTTCTAGGACATCCACCATCGGCAGCTCGTCCGCAACCTGACGTGCGCCGTATTTTACCAAACCCACCGCTGTTGCGTAGGCCGGCGACCGCACCACATCTACCAATCCGCCCACCGCGACAGCGTGGCCCCGGCGCACCGGAAGGCCTAAAACCCGCTCAGCGACGTCACTCATGCCGTCGAGCAAGGTGCTCCCACCTGTGATAACGGCTCCAGAAGCGAGCATCGACCCGTAACCCGTTTCCTCAATTACGTGCCGACAGGCGGAGAAGAATTCTTCCACCCGGGGTTCAACAATATCGCACAACAGCTGCCGCGGGACGACGCGCGCAGGCCTTCCACCTACCGAAGGCACCTCCATGGTTTCTTCGGTGTCGACCAGATCGGGTGAAGCGCATCCGTACTTAATCTTGATGCGCTCGGCCTCCGCCATCGGCGTGCGTAGCCCGGTGGCGATGTCATTGGTGAGGTTGATGCCGCCCATCGGGATGACGCTCGTGTGGACCACGGCGCCATCGACATAGATCATCACGTCCGTAGTACCGCCACCGATATCGATGAGCACAACGCCGATTTCCTTTTCGTCCTCGCTGAGGACCGCATCCGAACTGGCAAGCGGCTGGAGCACCACCTCGGCGACGTACAGGCCGCAGCGCTCAGCGCACTTGATGATGTTCTGAACGCTGGTAGTCGCCGCCGTCACGATGTGGGCGCGCACTTCGAGGCGCACGCCGCTCATGCCGACGGGTTCGCGAATGCCGTCCTGTTCGTCGACGATAAATTCTTGCGGCAGCACGTGAAGCACCTGCCGGTCGCCGGGCAACGGAATGGCTTTGGCCTGCTCGAGCACGCGCAACACATCGGCGTGGTCGACCTCGCGGTTCGCGATAGCCGCGACACCCTCTTGATTGAAGCCGCGCACGTGTGAACCGGCGATGCCAGCGTAGACGGTGTTGATATCGACACCCGCCATCGCTTCGGCCTGCTCAATGGCAGCCCGAATGCTCTGCACCGTCGACTCGATGTTAACCACAACGCCCTTCTTCAGGCCTTTGCTGGGAACGGAGCCGACACCGATGATGTCCACGCCACCATCTTCCGTCTTCTCGCCGACGATGGCGCACACCTTCGTGCTGCCCAAATCAAGCCCCGCAATAATCTCTTGACCGCTCATCGACGCTCCTAACACTGCGCGCACCGCCCGCAACTTCCACCTGCTTTACGCACGCAAAGCCTCCCAGGACGCAGCCGCCCATTCCCAGCGCGTCACGCAAGGCCTACGTGCACAGCATGAAACTGGCACGGAGCCACCAATGCCGCCAAATATTCGACACCCATATCGGTCACATAACAGAGGAGCCCGGCGATAGGTCCGCACACACCATAGGCGCGGAGCAACGCAGCTAGTCCTCAATAGCGCCTTAGCCCTCTAGACCCAACTCAACTCCGCAGCGGCCAATGCCCCATGACCTGCGAATCCGAACTCATGGGCACTAAACTGTCCCCCCTTCAACAGCTAGCACTTCCCATTGCGGGTCGCGAAGCCTAGCGCGTGTCCGAAGGCGCGCGGAGAGACTTGGGAAGTCCAAAAGCCAAAGAGTAGCTGGGCAGAAGGTAGGAGGCGCCGTGATTCAGGAGACCCATCATCGCACTTTCCTGAATGGCGGGCGTAGGTAGCGTCCCTAACCCATGCTCTAAGCACACACCGATGACTCGCTGGTTGAGAAACCCTAAGTAAATCCAAGCATGGCGAAGCGCCGATTCGTTCCCAAGCGAAGCCAAAAGCTCGAGGTCAAGTGACCAGACTAAAACGCCTGCGCAGCTCTCGTAACTTCGAAGTCCGTAGAACACACGACAGAGCGCCAATCTATCGACACCACTGCTTAACTTCGCAGACTGCGAACCTACAGCGTAAATGCCCGGCGACCACCGGTCTCCGGAACCGGTCAACGACACAAAGTGGACTTGGATGATGTCGCGCCACGGGCTGTCGAGCGGGAACGCATCGCGCGCCAGAGCGGCCTCAACCAGCCTGTCGACTACAGATTGTTGCACCGGGCATTTCTGAAACTCCCGAAAGGTAGCTCGCTTGTGCCAAGCGACTGAACTGCCCTCCAGGGGCGCCCGGAAACCGCAACTGTCTTCACCCCGGGACTCCTGGCTATTTACAAACCACGCTAGACTGTCTTCCCATCCGTAATAAATCCAGGACTTTGTATCCACTTCATGGATCCCCTCAACATCACCGGCATCCAGTCTGGACGATTGAGCGTGACCGGACGCCCCCCACACAGTGCTACTAAGCGGGCGCCCTGTGCGATCAAAGCCTTCCCCATCTCGGCATGACCAAGTCTCTTCAATCAACATAGACGCTAACCTTAGCGAGAGTAGCGAGCATGAGGTCGCTAACTGACGTCAAGCGTTGCAGCTCGGCGCCAGGCAACACGGATAGCTTCGCGCGAAATCCGGCGTGAGCAAGTTCACCAAGTAGTACATAGAGAATATGACCGACATCCATGTGTATCGTTCGAAAGGTTCGGGATTCGCGATACCGATACATGTTACGCTCGACCCTGCTCCCGAGATAGACTGTGGCCAAAGGGGCCTCTTCCCACACCCTCTCCTTCTCGGCACTTTCGGTCGGATCTACACGAAACACGTCTTCATACCAGTTGTAGTACGCCAGCATCTTTCGGTGCCCTAGCAGCACGAAGCATTCGGTGGGATGCCTCGCGCCACCCGAAGGGCTCGTGCGACTGGGACGTTTCTTCCGTACCACTTTGAATGCACACCTAATGCAGCTTTCGAACCTCCCTAAGTCCAAAGCGAGCTTCCGTTTGGGACCGTACGCGGTCTGCAACTCGGCGAGCGAGGCAACCTCAACGCCACGAGGCGCTGTCAGCGTCAGTGCAGGCGGCGCGCTTTTCCTACCCAGCGCTTGCATTCTGGTCTCGTCCTGATTCCAGCCCGCTTCTGTGCCGTAGTCGATGCCAGGGAAATCGACAGACGCAGCCAAGTATGCGCCAGGTTCGTGCCACATAGCTCCACGGAGTTTCGCGATGCGGTCCGCTAGTCCATCGATCGGACTTGCCGGCCATTCAACGACGATTCCAGCTTCGGCCAGCGCCGCGACGGCTGCAGCACACTCGACTGTCGACCCACCCCGAGCGGCCGCGCGGCTCAACAACTCGGAAAGGGGGAGTGGCTCGTTCAAAGTCTGGATAACTTGATGCTGCGTCCTCGATAGTGAAAAGCGCGACTTCGATGACGGGTTCAGTATCGAAGCTCGGCCGTCGTCATATTCAAGTAGGCGAGCGCCCGGACGGACCGCTACTTTCGATGCATTCGACATCATACGCTCCTTCAACACTTCACCAAGTCGCTAGGGCTCCGTGCATCCCGGGCGGAACGCGACTAGGTCAACCAACCCATGGTGCTTCACCAGCCGTCACCGTCCAGTGTTCGTCTTACAAAATATCGTCGTGTTTTCGGGAGCAAAGCCCGCAAACACACTCCCCACTGGGAACTATAGCTGCGCGTTGGGCTCCAGCGCTCGCCAGCATTTTTTTCGCAGCGATGTCACGTTACCGCCCCCCTGACAACTCAACACCGCTTCCCCCGGCACTGACCTTGTTCTTCCTTTTTGGGAACTTAAGCCCCAGAACTCGGACGCATGTCAGCGCGCTAAAAACGCAACGAACTGAGTCGTGTCCGGAGCGCCTTAAGAAACTACAGCATACGGCGGGAAGACAGCAGATCCCACGCGACCGAGCCAGAAAACGGGTATGTTTGGGGGGGCTGAAGCGTAATGGTGACGTTCAAAAAGCACAGCGACGTCACGGTGTCTAGGCCGTGACGTCGCTGAACTCCCGCACTCAAACAAGCAAGTCTTGCCGTCCGACACAAAAGCGCCGTCATCAGGAGAGACCAGACGCTAAACAGGCGTGGGCACCTCAGTGCCACCGGACTGAAGATATGTGGTCTTCTCAGCGGAGCTTAACTGGTCGTTCGCTAGCGTCATCCCACCGTAGATTGAACGCAAATCACCTAGCGTAAGCTCACAAAGTTCTTTATTCGCCGAATCCACAACAATTTTAGTTTTCTTCATAATTTCCTCCTCAGGGACATACACCTTCAACGGCACTGCTAGACGCCTCTGTCACGTATTTGTAACCCCTGCAACCAAGCTGTGCCAATCTCAACAGCACATTTTATTTCGGAAACAATCGCGCAACGATGCTTCGGGGGCTTCGCGCGACGCTATGAGAGTCAGGCTGCTTCGGCGGCGAATGCATCCCAGCTTTTGCAGTCGCGCAGAGACTTCTCAAAAAGTCCCTGGCCGGGCGAGCATCGGCCCCCAGCGCCTGAGGCACGCGTTGGCAACGAGGACATCAAGAGGGGGGATGGTGTTGGCTCGCGTGATGCGGTCGGCGATGAAGGTGGTTGGACTGATGCCCAACTTGCGCAG
>SLEO01000348.1 GCA_007124745.1 Myxococcales bacterium | reverse complement strand
GACTGAGGGGTGTCAATCGCTTGAGAAATCCAGCAAGGCTGCTAGGGTTCTCTCGATCGACCTCCCTGGCTCTTGGAGTTCGCTGTCTCGGTAGCTGCCCTTTATGGGTTTTATCGGGCGGCCCGGGCTCCTAAGAGGGGTGGTGCACAGCCCCTGTGCTTTGAGCACAGGCTGGCACCGTTTTGGGAAGTCGAGTTGGGCAGCCTTGCTGCGCGGGTGAGTGCCAGGTGCCATGCGGCCCTGGAAAACGCACCACGCGCTGCGGCTCCCTTCTTCCAAGCTCGGGTGTCACGGCCGCCGTTCTCGGTGTCCGGGTCCCCGCTGCAGCCACACTGTTGGCCGCAGAAAATGCCCAGCGGACGAAGGGGGTCCGGGGCCTGCCGGCGGGCGATTAGGCGGACCTTCCATCGGGCAGGTCTGGTGTGTCGCCGGGTAGGGTGAAGTTGCCGCTTGGGTATCCGCAGGCGCGGGTAGCTCGCCGGAGCGAAGCGTCACCTCGCGCGGGGCGACAGAGGCGATGGCGCGGCGAAGGCCGGGCGTGCGAATGCGCCGGCAACGGCCGCGAAGGACGCAATCGAGGTGTGAGACATGTCTGAAGTAACCCGAAGCGAACGACCCAAGTGGAAGCGAGCAGCCAAACGCGCTGAGGGGTTGGAGCGTGCCGACCGCTCGGATGCGGATATGTCTGGCACGCGCCCGCACACGGCGGCGGACGGTTCCGTAGACCTGAGCGAAGAGCCCACTGAAGCCTCCAGCTCTGCCGCAGGGTCTAACGATGCACTGCGGGGCGCCGAGGCGCGGCCGAATGCCGCTAGTTCCCGTGAGGCCGAAGAGGTTTCAAAAGTGGCCGCCGCCACCGGCGCTCCGGGCGCTCGAGCGGTCAGCGTCAAGGCAGTTCGTGCTCAGACGAGCGGGGGCGATGGCGATGCGGCCAAGAGCGCGCACCTGAGAACGGGCGTAGATGCTGCCCTTGAGGCGCAGCTGCGGGCAGCCGCGATGGAAAGTTGCGAGGTGGCGGGCGTTACGCTCTTCGACTTTGTGGTGCGCGGCAACCGCAACGGGCTCGTGCTCACCGTCTACATCGAGCACGACCTGCGCATTGTCGATGGCGAGGCCCGCAGCGGTGTCGCGTTCCAGCACTGCGTGGACGTCACCCGAGATTTCTCCGAGCGTCTTGTGCCGCTCGAGGACGCGCTGCCGCGGTATCGCATTGACGTTAGTTCACCGGGTATCGAGCGCGCGCTGCCAGCGCACATCGACCTGCAGGCCTACATCGGTGCCCGCCTTGAGGCGCGTGGTGTCGCAGGTGACCCTCGCGCGTGCCACCGCGGTGCGTTGACAGACGTCACGATGGACACCCTGACGCTTGCCCTCGACGATGGTGTGGTCACGCTCGACCGCGCCCACATCCTGGAGCTGCATACCGCCGTTTAACTGAATCGCGCGCTCGCGGAAGTGCGCCTAACCGGACAAGCATCGTAGAGGGAAGAGATATGTCGTTACAGCAAGTGATCGAGCAGGTAGGTCAGGAGAAGGGAATCGACACGAAGATTCTCGTCGAGGCCACCGAGGAAGCTATTCTCGCCGCCGCAAAACGCACCTTCGGGATGACGCGTGAGCTGGAAGCCCGCTTCAACGAAGCGACGGGGTCCGTCGATTTGTTTCAGTACATGACCGTTGTGGAGGAAGTCGACGACGAGGAGCGGGAGATCTCCATGGTCGATGCGCAGCGCTACGGACTTGAGGCCTCTGAGGGCGAAGAACTCGGCTTTCAAATCTTCTACATGCCTGAAGACATGGCCAAGGCTCGCGCGCAAGACGAGGAGTTCGGCGACCTGCTCGGCATCAAGCAGCAGCGGCAGAACTTCGGTCGCATCGCCGCGCAGACCGCGAAACAGGTGATCGTGCAGCGCGTTCGTGACGCCGAACGCGACCGCGTTTACGCCGAATATAAAGACCGTCTAGGCGAGATCTTTAGCGGCGTCGTTCGGCGCTTCGAGCGTGGCTCAACGGTGGTGGTCGACATCGGCCGCGGCGTTGAGGCTCAGCTTCCCATGCGTGAGCAGGTGCCGCGGGAAGGTTACCGTCCAGGTGACCGCGTGGTTGCGGTGCTCAAGCGCATTGACCGCGAGGCCCGGGGGCAGCAGCTGGTGTTATCACGCAGCGACTCCGGGTTGCTCGTGAAGCTTTTCGAGACGGAAGTGCCGGAGATCTACGAAGGCATTGTGCGCATAGTCGCCGCCGCGCGCGAAGCCGGCGCGCGTTCGAAAATCGCCGTGGCGTCGCGAGATAGCGACGTAGATCCCGTGGGTGCCTGCGTTGGCATGAAAGGGTCACGCGTCCAGGCTGTTGTCCAGGAGTTGCGCGGCGAAAAGATCGATATCGTGCCCTGGGACCGGGACCCTGCGCGATTTGTTTGCAACGCCATCGCCCCGGCGGAAGTGATGCGCGTCGTCATCGATGACGTGCACCAGTCCATGGAGCTTGTCGTCCCGGACGCGAAGCTCTCCCTCGCCATCGGGCGTCGCGGGCAGAACGTGCGTCTGGCGTCGCAGCTCACCGGCTGGAAACTGGATATCGTTGGTGAAACGCGCTTTAGGGAGCTCGAGGAAGCGGCACTGGCGCGCCTTGAGTCGCTGGTATGGGAGGACGACCGTCTGGCCAAGGAACTCTACCGGCTCGGCTTCCGCACGCTTGACGAGTTGCTCGATGCCTCGGATGACGAGCTGGCCAGTGTGCCGGGCGTTGGCGAAGGCAAGGTGGCGGCACTGCGCCAGTCCGCGGAAGGTGCGCTTGATGCCCTGCGGCTTGAGCGTTTGGAGCGCGCGCGCACCGTTTATGAGCCACTGACGGGTCGCGACCGCCTGCTGATGGTCGCGGGCATCGGTGAACGCTTGGCTACGGTGCTCGAGCACGGTGGCTTCGGTTCTCCCGAGTCGTTGCGCGATACCAAAGACGTCGACCGCATTGCGCTTCAAGCAGGTATCGACTCGTCGCGTGCTCAAACACTGCAGGCATCGGCGAGTGCGTTCCTGGCCAATGAGTGGCCCTCGATTGATGCGGCACGCAAGGTCCTGGCGGTTGCCGCACGGGCTGAAGCGGAGCGCGTCGCCAAGCTCGAGGCCATCGCTGAAGCGGAAGCGGCAGCGGACGCCGCCTTGCGCGCTGAAAGCGCCGCAACCGCTTCCGACGCCGCCGACGTACCCCTCCCTGAACAGGAGAGCGGCGCAAGCGGTTCCGCGGAACCTAACGGGAGCTCCGGGGAAGACCGACGCCCTGGAGGAGCGCAACTCGGCAGTGCGGACCCTGCGGGTCTAAACGCCGCGGATGATGCCGCGGACGGTTCCCACGCATCTTCAAGCGAAGAGCGACACGAGCCGGCGCCTGCTCCGCGCGTCTAGGCGTCGTGCACGTCTGCGCATCCCGCACGTCCAGCGGTGACCGTTCAGGGGGGCTCGATGTTAAATGCCCCCGGGTTGTCCGGGGTGCGGGCGGCGCGTTTCCGGTCACGCGTCGCCCTCTGGGTGCACTTAAGCGTACTGCGTACCCTTGGGCCCTCGTCGTGCGTCTCGAAGCCTCGCTCCCCAAAACGGCGCGTCTCGGCGTGATGACCGTCGCGGCGCGATGACTGTCTTGATCCGAGGACTGGGCGGGCCGGCAGGGTGACACTTCACATACGCGCCTGCGGGAGAGGGCGGGATAAACCCGCTCGACTGTGCAAGCGCTGGCGCCCTGGGATAGCGGGCTATCCGCATTGACCGAGGAAGACTTGGGGCGTATACCTTCGGCCGCGAAGCGGTACGGTAGAGCATGAGCAAACAGCGAGTTTACGAGGTTGCGCGGGAGTTAGGGCTGCCGAATCGGGAGCTGGTCGAGCGTATCTCGGCACTCGGCATTGAGGTGCGCAACCATATGACGGCCTTAGAGCCGAGTGACGTGGAGCGTGTCAAGCGCGCGCTCCGGGACAAAGAGGCGCCCTCCCAAGTCGTCGAAGAGCGCATCCGGCCCACGGTTGTGCGTCGCCGAGCGGTCACGAAGGCGGCTGAGGCGCCCGAACCTGTCGCCGCGCCCGTTGCAACGGCACCGGCGACAGGGGGTGCCGGGCGAGGCACGCCCGATGGCGGCCCACAGGCCCGATCCGTGCCCCGCGACGATGCCAGCGCCGATGTTCGACGCGAGAGCGCCGCCTCAGACCCGCGCTCGAGCGGGATGACCGACCGACAAGCCGTCGATATTGGTCGGAGCGCTGCCGCGGCCGTGAATGCCGCGGCGACGAACGGTGTCGCTGCCGGTGCGCCGCGTTCCCTAGAAAACGCCGGCTCCGGCCCGAAGTCATCGACCTCGCCTGAGCCCGTGGCCAGCGTCGAAGCTGGCGAAAGTGCAGCGCGTCGAGCTGAAGCGCCAGGCGGCGCCGCACCTGAGGGGGCAAGTGCTCGGGCTGCTGCGGCTGCCGAAAGCGGCGAATCAAGCTCGACGCGCAGCGCTGGTACAGCGGCAGCGGCTGAGCCAAGTGCGTCGACGCCCGCGAAGGCTGAGCCCCAGGTTCCGGATTACGGTTCCTCACCGCCGCCCGCTTCCGTTCGCTTTGCTCACGGCAACTTGCCACCAGGCGTCGTGTCGCGGGGCAAAACTACGGTGCAGGGCACCGCAGCGATTTCCGACAGTGCGCGGCAGCGTATTGTTTCGGAGCACGCCGCTCGCCGCGCGGATTTGCCGCGCCGTCGTGAGCTTGGCCGTGCCGCCCTGGGACCAGCCGGCAGGCCGCAGGTCGGTCGCCCCGGCAAGCGGCGGGCGTTGCCCGGTCGCAAGGGCAAACAAACCGAACTGACGACGCCAAGCGCTCAGAAGCGTCTGATTCGCATTGAGGACCAGGTCCAGTTGCAGACCCTCGCGCAGCGCATTGGTGTCAAGGCAACGGAAGTGTTGATGAAGTTGATGCAGCTCGGTATGACCGGGGTGCACATCAACAGCACGCTCGATGCGGACACGGCCCAGGTACTCGCGAGCGAGTTCGGTTACGAGGTCGAGAACGTTGCGGTGAGCGACGAAGACCTGGTCACGCAGGCCCGAGGTGATTTCGACGACCTGGAAGCGGACCGCGTAGTGCGCGCCCCCGTCGTTACCGTCATGGGTCACGTCGACCACGGCAAGACGTCTCTGCTCGACCATATCCGCAAGGCCAACGTAGCCAGCGGCGAGGCCGGCGGCATCACCCAGCACATCGGCGCTTACCGCGTACAGACCAAGAGTGGTCCCGTGGTGTTCCTCGATACGCCCGGTCACGAAGCCTTCACGTCGCTTCGAGCGCGCGGCGCGCAAGTCACCGACACGGTGATTCTTGTGGTTGCTGCGGACGACGGCATCATGCCGCAAACGCGGGAAGCCATCGCGCACTCCAAGGCCGCAGGCGTACCGATTATCGTCGCCATCAACAAGTGCGACAAGCCCGGCGCCAACCCAGAACAGATCAAGCGCGAACTCTCGGGCGAGGGCCTGCAGCCCGAAGAGTGGGGTGGCGACACGCAGTGCTTCGAAGTCAGCGCGTTGACCGGGCAGAACGTCGATGCACTGCTCGCGGGTGTGGCACTGCAGTCGGAGATGCTTGAGCTGCGCGCCAACCCTGGCGTCCCGGGTGAGGGCGTTGTCCTCGAAGCCTATCTCGACCGAGGCCGGGGTCCTGTCGCCAACGTGCTTGTCCGCAACGGTACGCTGCGTACCGGCGATATCGTGGTCGCAGGTGCCGCCTACGGGCGTATCCGCGCGATGACCAATGACCTCGGCAAGACCATCAAGGAGGCTGCGCCCGCGACACCTATCGAGGTGCTCGGTCTCTCAGATCTTCCGGGTGCGGGTGACTCCCTCTACGTGGTGACGGACCAGAAGCGGGCACAAGAAATCGCCGAGGAAAAGCGCCGCTATATTCAGCAGGCGAGCGCGGTGCCAACTATCGGCCTCGATGCCGTCTACCAAATGATGCAGGCCGGCCAGATTCAGGAGCTGAAGGTCGTCCTCAAGGCAGACGTGCATGGTTCTTTGGAAGCCTTGCAGAAGTCACTGGCGGATGCGGGCACGGACAAGGTGAAGGTGCAGGTCATTCACTCCGGTGTTGGCGGCATTACCGAGAACGACATCATGCTCGCGAGCGCCTCTAAGGCGCTTGTGATCGGCTTCAACGTGCGTCCGGCCGGTCAGGCGGCGAGTACGGCCAAGCAAGAGGGCGTCGAGACGCGACTCTACACCATCATTTACGAAGCTATCGACGATGTGAAGCAGGCCATGGCCGGCTTGCTTGCCCCGAACATCATCAAGACGGATATCGGCCGCGCGCAGGTGCGTGAGGTCTTTGTGATTCCCAAAATCGGTGCCATCGCCGGTTGTTACCTCGACCAGGGCAAGATCACCCGTCACTCGAAGGCGCGCCTCGTACGGGACGCGATTGTGGTCTGGGAAGGGGCCATCGGCTCGCTTCGCCGCTTCAAGGAAGATATCAAGGAAGTCACCCTTGGCTTCGAGTGTGGTATTCGCCTTGAGGGCTACAGCGACGTCAAGCCTGGCGACGTGATTGAGGCCTACGAGGAGACCGAGGTTGCCGCGACCCTCTAAAGGTCAAAAGGGCGGACAGTCTCGGGACCGCTCCGCGCGCGGACGTGGCCCATCAGCGCAGAGCGTCGGTGGGCAGCCGCCTGCGGGCTTGGCCGGGCTTAGCCGGCCTGCTTCGAGGGAGGGTGCGCCTTCCGGCGCAGGGCCTACTGCCGGACGGCAGCGGCGGGTGGCGGAGGCCATTCGACAGGAACTCTCGACGGCGATTGTCAGCGGCGAGATTAAAGACCCGGTGGTTGCGAAGGCCATTATCGGCGACGTTGAGGTGAGCGCGGGCCTGGAGCTCGCCAAGGTGCGCGTACGGGCGCTGGGTGGTGCGGCAGAAGCCAAGGCGCTGCTCGCGGGCTGCAAGCGGGCGGAGCCTCGTTTCCGTCAACTTATCGCCGGCGCCCTCGAGCTGCGCCGCGCGCCGGAG
>SLEO01000307.1 GCA_007124745.1 Myxococcales bacterium | reverse complement strand
GCGTGTTGAACGCGCACTGCAGCTCGCGAGTGCGACCGGGCGGTGACTGTGCGGCGTTGCGTGTTGCTGCAGCGCCCGTAGGGTGCGGCGCTATGCCGTCCACGCCTTCAACCAGCGATACCAGCGAGTCCCTCGATGCGCGCGCCGTTTGCACCCTAGCCGTTTCGGACATCGTCGAGGCCTTGCGCGTGGTGCGAACCCGTTACCATATGCCGGATACGTCCGCGTTCGTACGCTATGTACCGCGCTTTGATGCGCACCCCGAAGACCTCTACGTCAAAGTCGACCCCTTTACCGAGCCTCATACCCACGCGGACGCGACGGGGACCTTTTCACTCCCTCAGCTCGTAGGCGAACTAGAGTTTGCCTACATCACCGTCCACTTGTTTCCAACCCGTTCCGCGCGCGATGTCTTTGTCTCGGGTTTCGACTACGCCTTGAGGCAGGTGGAGTTTGTTGATGGCAGTGTTGACTGGAGGCGTCTGTGGCTCACCGCGGGCTTGGCGAATGTCGGCATACCGATCGCTATCTTTCTTGGCCAGCGCAACGCGATCAACGGTCGGCCCTCGGTCTCGCTTATCGACCATCGAACGCTCAGCTCCGGCGCGCTTGTGTACCGTGCCGTCGGAGGTTCGGGAGACCATGTGGGGGAGGAGTATTTTGAGCCGCCCGCGGCACAGGCGGTGCGTCCGGCGGAGGGCCAGGGATGAGACGTGTCGAGTCAGGCTTCTTCAAGGGGACGCATCCCGCCATGGCGAGCATCTCGCTTGCGTGCGTCGTGGTGTTTGTCGCTATTGGCGCCCTCTACCCGGAGCTCATAGGTGAGCACTTCTCTCGGACACGAGACAACATCATCGACGTGTTTAAGTGGTACTACATTCTAGTAGTATCCGTTTTCCTCGGACTCTCCATCTACCTGGTATTTTCAAGACTTGGCAGCCTGAGGCTGGGAGACGACGACCAGCTTCCCGAGTTCTCCTACTTCACCTGGTTCTCGATGCTTTTCGGTGCGGGCATGGGCATCGGCCTGCTCTTTTACGCGGTGTCCGAGCCCCTGCTGCACTATCAAGCGAACCCGTTTCTCACGTCAGACATGGCGCCAACGAGGCGTCTACAGACCGCGATGCGGCTGACCATTTTCCACTGGGGACTGCACCCCTGGGCGATTTACGCGATTATCGCCTTGTCGCTGTCCTTTTTTGCCTACCGGAGAAAGCTTCCCCTCACGATTCGTTCTGCGCTCTATCCGTTAATCGGTGAGCGAATCTATGGCCCAGCGGGTCATGTGGTAGATGTGCTCGCAGTATTCGCCACGGTGTTTGGTGTGAGCACCTCCCTTGGCTTCGGCGTCGCACAACTGAATGCTGGGCTGCATCGCCTCTTCAATATGCCTGTCGGCGCGGAGTGGCAGTTCGGCCTCTTGCTTATCATCACGCTCGTTGCCACGCTCTCGGTGGTGTCCGGCGTGGCACGTGGCGTGCGGTTTCTCTCCGAACTCAACCTATGGCTGTCCTTCGTGCTGCTGGCGGCATTTCTGGCGCTCGGCCCCACCACCTTCCTGCTCAACCTCTACGTCCAGAGTATTGGCGACTACCTCCAGCATTTGGTGCCGCTTTCCTTCTGGACGCACGCCGGCGCGGTCCCCGCGGGCACTAGCGGCTGGCAAGCGCGCTGGACTGCGTTCTATTGGGGATGGTGGCTTTCCTGGGCGCCCTTCGTGGGCATGTTTATCGCGCGCATCTCCAAAGGCCGTACCCTGCGTGAGTTCGTGCTGGGTGTCCTGCTGGTGCCGACCTTGCTCGTGCTTCTGTGGCTCGTGGCCCTTGGCGGCACGGCGCTGCACCACGATGTTTGGCAAGGCGGCCACTTGGGGAAGGTAGCCACGCAAGATGTCACCACCGTGCTCTACGAGGCGATAGGCTCCCTCAGCGGCGGTGCACTGGGCACCGGCCTCGCAGCCCTCGCGTCGTTACTCATCGTCACCTACTTCATCACGTCTGCCGACTCGGGCACGCTCGTGATCACCACGCTGCTGTCCCTTGGGCTCCGCGAGCCTCTGCTCCGTCACCGCATCTTTTGGGGGCTAGCGGTGGGCGTTGTCGCGGCGGTGCTACTGCTAGCTGGCGGCCTTGAAGGGCTGCAGGCTGCCGTTGTCATCGCCGCGCTTCCGTTCTCCGTGGTGATGCTCCTGATGACGGTCGGCCTGGTGCGCGCCCTCCGCGACGAGGCCGCCCTGCTCGACCGCCTGCGGGGCCCAACCGGCAGCCCCGCGCGCGAACCGACCCCCTTCCCACTCCCCGGCGACCCCCGCTCCCGCCGCGGATAGCCCTCTCGCGAGCACGCCCTAGTTTAGTGAGGTTTGTGGCCTAACGGACCCGGGCTCAGTACTGGCTCAAGTCCAAGCTGGCGGCGAGTCGTGGGTGGACCTCACACCAGAAGCTTTGGCACGCATTCTTGCGGCCCTGGAGCCACGCTTGTCGGTTTCCAAAGCCCTGCGCAGATGAACGCGCGGCTCGCACCAGGCTCGGGTGCGTTCAACGAAGGCCTAGACTCGTTACAGGTGAAGCGTGATGCGTCCATCCATGCGTACCCGACACAAGAAGAACGCAGCTCTCATCGACTCTACGCTGCGAAGTTGAGGCGCGGCGCATCGCTGCGTTGGCACCCGCAGCCATAGTGCCCACTAGTCAGATGCGTATGGGTTCGCGTAGGCTTTGAACCGCCGTGCCCGAGCCCGACGTATTTGAGGACAGCGCTGTGCAACGTGCGCAGACGCAGCGTGCTGATGAGCGGGGCAGTCGATGCGAAAACGTCGGGCGTCGCTGGCTGCAGGTGTGCGGTCCAACCGGCGGCTTGGGTATCCTTTGCGGCCTGCTTGCCACCCGGACAGCAGACAGCCCGTGGGCCACAGCACCTTTGTCCTGGGTCGACGGCCTTTGGCGCCACGCACTTCGCGCCGAAACGGACGGCGAAAGGACCCGCGAGTTAATCGCTCTTCTGCTCTTGGCGACTCTAGCCGCATCGGTTCTCCTTCTGGGAATCGGCCGCCGGTCACGTATCGCGGGTGCGCTTGGGGTCGCCCATCTTTGGCGGGGCCCGGGTCTGCTGCACGGTTACGTTAGTGCATGGGTCGCGTACCGCTGGGTAGAGTGCCTCCTGAGTACGCGAGGTTCAGTTTACGGCCCCATCGCATGCCTTCTCGCGCCCCTCGCCGACCTACGGCGGCACGGCCTCTTTTCGTGGCTCATCGGCGCGATGTTTTTGCTCGTCAGTCTTGCAATGGGTGTGTGCTGGTGCCTACGCATTGCCAAGCGCGCGCAAGCAGCAGCTGCTTTCCGAACCACGCTTGAGCGTTGCGCTGAGAAGGCAGACCAGGTGCAACCACGACTGGAGGACATCGATGCACTCTGGAAATGGGCCCGCAGCCACGAAGGGGAGGGCCAAAGTGAGCTAGGGCCGGAATCAGATAGGACCGGCGCCACAGCACTTGCTCTCGATCTCGTGAAGCGGCTCAAATACCGAAGTGGACGCAGGACATCGGCTTCTGGCGGCGAGGATGGCGCAGAGCACCAAGCATCACACCTGCTGCTCGGGCGCTTTGGTTCGGGCAAGAGCACCGTGGGCGAGTGGGTGAGAAGTGCTCTTGAGGACGATAGAACGTTCGCATGGTGCAGCCTCAGCGCGTGGCCCCACACGAGCGGCGAGTCGCTCATTCGCGCCATCGTCGAACGCATTGAGCACGCCGTTGAACGGCACGACAGCGCCTTTATCTTCCGTAGACTCGGCCAGCACTACCTAAGTGCTATCGGCAGCGCGTCTCCCGGCTTGCTGACTCCGCTTTTGCCGTGGCGCAGGCAGCGTGAACCGCAAGACATCATCAGCAGCATTGATGCAGTCCTTAGCCGTCTCAACCTCCGCTTGGTCGTCTGGTTCGATGACCTCGGCCGTTTCGACGCGGCCCACGACGGAGACGAGGCGAGTGGCGCCGCCGTTGCCCAAACCGAAACCCTATCCGCGCTGCGGGGCCTGCTCGACGCACTCAACCGCGCGCAAAACATGAGCGTCGTGGTAGCCACCGAGAGCGCCACAATTCTGGCGCGCGACTACGACCGCCTCTTCCCCGACCCTCCAATGGAGCTACCCGCATTCTCCGATGCCTGGGCCGAGCGAGTCGGTGCCCTCATCGAGGCGGAGCTGTGGAGCAAACACGTCCAACCGTTCCCTGAAGCGCCCGAGCCACTCCCCCTCGAAAGCGCTTCCGATGGAGGCTGGCTCCGCAAGAGTGAAGCCGCGGCACACCCGTCTCCTTCTGCTCAGCTTGGGCTGTTTGAGCCAACACCAGCCGCGTACGACGCCTCAGCTCAACCGCCTGTCTCAACCCAAGGTACTCAACGCGAGACTCCTCCACCGCCGGAGCCTCCCTTCGAACCAACGAAGGAGGCCTTTGCGTTGCCTCCCTTGCGCCCCCCTGCGGCGGGCGAGACCACGCTGCCCTGGAATATTTTCGTCCGCGTGGCCCCGTACCCCCGCGCCATGAAGCGCGCCCTGCAACGCATCCGAGAACGTCTAGCGCTAGTGGGCTATGGCCTCTACCCCGGCGACATCGTCGCCCTTTCGGTGCTGCAAGCCGCTCACCCCCTCCTGGTCCGCGACCTCTTGAATCGCGACCTGCTGACCGAGTGGTCGCGCACGTGCCGAGAACTCGAGCAACCAATCATCCAGTATATTGAGCAACACGATGAAGAATGTCTCGAATCAAGCGCCCTAGCGCAGCTTGAGTCGATTCGTACTTTTTGTGCCGATAGGCTTAGAGAGCCGGAAGCCCGCGCCAGTGCGGATATCCTAACATGGCTACTCGACTTACCAAACTGGCCGGTCGAGAACCAAGCTCCTATGCGCTCTACAAGTGAATCGTGCATCTCCGTGCTCCAGGAACCTTTAGTTGCAACCGTGATTACTGAGCGACAAAGGCCCGTGGAGCAGATGAAAGCGCTTATCAGTTACGCCGCGTTTGCGAAACACTCAAACGACCGAGACACGCTCGTTCAAGCGCTGCGCGATCGGTATTTGCCAGAAGTGAAAGGGGCTTCAGTGCCGCACGAGTCCAGGCTAACCGAGGCGCTCGCGCACCATATTGAAACTACACTCATCCCAGGGGCTTTTCTTGAGGTCTGCGATGTGATGATGTTGGATGCGCTAGAGGCCGCCGGCCGCAATGACGAAGAGGGCTTCGCCCTAATCTTAAAGCAGTGCGTAGACGAGCGAATTCGCCCATTCTTGTCTCGAGCGCTCATTGCCTACCGCAGTCACTCACCCGGTTCGACGAGTGATTATCAAGCCGTGAAAGCCATAGTCGCAAAGTTAGATGATGCGCGGGTAGCCGCGTGTCTGCCGTTCGCCGCCCTGGCGCTAGAGCATCTCTATCGGATATCCAGCAGTTTCGAGGACCGCTTCGGCCCGGACGATTCATCCATTCTAAAGATAATATCCCTATTGATAGCAAGAGTGACCGCGGCGGTTGAGAGCGGAACGTTTGTGCTCTCCGCCAGCAAGGACGGCACTTCGCGAACAAGAGAGACGGATTACTTGATTTTCGAATGCAATAGATCGAACGGAACCGCTACGGTCAGAGAAGCGTGTCTTGAGCTTGCAGCGGCGTACGCGCGCGCTGTAAAGCGCGACGCCGTGAGCGGTTGGGAGCGGGGGTCAGACGCCCTACTGTACCCTTTATGGAGCGCGGCCACCGAAAGTCGATTCGATGGCTCTCGTAGCTTCAGCGAAGCTGCGCTTCGCAAGTACGTCACCGTGAACGGCGTATGCAATCAAAAAGTAATGTCGTTGATTCTGGATACGCTTGCTAGGTGCAAGCCACGCCCGGTTTCGGAACGCACCTGGCGCAGCAGCCTCGACGACCAGTTTGAGCGGCTCGCGAGCGAGCTCCGAGACCAGATGCCGTCGTAGGCTGGGCCGCTATTGGGCAGACATGCAGCTGACCCTGAGGACTATCTCCAGATCATTTCGTGTCGAGATTCGGATGCGTTTGGCCTCCGTTCGATGTGTGCCTCGGAGCCAAGACGTGGGAGGATGGTTCTTGGAAAGTTCGTGTCACGTGAGCCGAGGCCAAGTTTCAGGACGATTGAATCACCTGAATGTTATGGCTGACTAAAGCCCTAACCCGCGTCTGGATTTGCGGCACCTGAGTTCGGGGACAAGAGAACTTCGCATCCGCTCCAACGTAGAGGACTCCGCCTCTCTCGGCGCTAGCCACGCTCCGGTGGCGAATGCTGAAGTCCACTGACGCGCGCCGTCGCAATCCGGCTCGTATCCACGTGGCCTGCAGGGAGAACTCACGCATGCTGATGTTTGCCATAATGGCGTCGGGGACCGTGTAAACGGTGTAGGCGATGCGGTTGGAGCCTTCATCGTCTTGCGTGACGATATATCGTGTCTCGGGGTTCAGTTTGACGCCGATCCAAGGCTGCGGGAGCGGGGCGTTATCGCGCTCTGGAATGGCAACGACAAGAAACTCGGCGCCGCTGTTCAACGAGAAGGTGCCGAGGCTATTTGCGAATACGTGATAGGTTACGCTGAGATGCGCGGGCCCCGAGTCGCCTATGCGCCACGGAACACTCCCCGAGTTGCAGGTTGATCGCCACTGCGTGATGGTCCCCGCATGACGACTTTTCTCCATATCTTGACCACTTAGGACGTCGGGCTCGTCCGGGTCGACCGACGCAACGCAGTGGGTAAGCGTCAGCAGCAGCAGCGATAGCGATAGCGATAGCCTGCCCCAAGTCTGAGCGACGCCAAAAGCGTTATAGCGTGAGAACCTCATCAACGAGGTCTGGTTCTTTCAAGCTCACCCGTCGAGTCGCTCCCTCGCTCTTTATTTCGGCGCGGTCCGCGAGTCCTGCGCGACGCGGAGAAGTACATTGGTGCGCAACCTAGGAGCCGCCTCGACTCGCGGCGGACGGGCGCGGTGCACTCCGACCGAGGTAGGCGGTAGCCTGCAGATGGCTGTTCCAGCGTAACGCTTTAGCGCTCCCAACAAGCTTTTCGGAGTCGCGTTGGGGCGGTCAGCAACGTCTCCTGTATTGACGCAGGTGAG
>SLEO01000169.1 GCA_007124745.1 Myxococcales bacterium | reverse complement strand
GCTCTGGAACGACGGTCAGAAGTGCTTCGGCGAGCGCTTGGTTCCGACTGAACGTGAGTGGTGCCCACGCCGTCACCAGAGCCGCCGGGAGCGGAATGAGTTGGAGCACTGGGCCGGCAAGCGCCGCGAGGGCAATCAGTGCGAGGGCACAGCGTGCCACCCATGACCAGATCCAACGGGCGGTGGGTGGTTTCGTTCTTGGATCAGTGCCCTCGGACCCCGCAGCGAAGTTGGCCGGACGGTTGGTATCTATCGAAACCGGTCCAACTCGGTCCGCGGCGTGCATGCGGATACTCATGCACAGCAAGCCAAACACAACGACCGTCGTGAACGCGGGCCAGCTCCCCGGTGTGATGCCACCTATAAGCCAAGGGGTCATGCCTACGAGCGTGAGTGCCGCGGCCTGGGTGCCGCCCTGCGCTAGCGCGCTGAGACGCGAGGTGTCGCCCATGGAAAGCTTTCGCGTTTAGTTGGAGAAGTGCGCGCCGTGCTCCTTGAACCACGCAATAAAGCGGGCGATGCCCGTCTCAATCGCTGTGGTGTTCGCGAAGCCGACCCACTCCTGAAGAGACGAGGTGTCGGCGAAGGTGGCCGGCACGTCACCGGGTTGCATCGGCAGGCTGTCGATGAGCGCTTTGCGCCCCACTTCCTTCTCGATGAGTTCCACCACGTAGCGCAGCTCGACAGGCTGCCGATTTCCAATGTTGAAGACACGGAACGGCGCATGACTTGTGTCGCTTCGCGGCGCCTGCGTGGTGAACGTCGAGTCAGCCGCAGCGGGGCGGGTGACCAGCGCCGCTACTGCCGTAGAAAGATCATCGATATATGTGAAATCACGTCGCATTTCTCCGTGGTTAAAGAGCTTGAGAGGCACCTGATCATGAATGGCTTTCGCGAAAAGAAACATCGCCATGTCGGGGCGGCCCCAGGGACCGTAGACGGTAAAGAAGCGCAACCCAGTCGTCGGCACTTCGTAGAGGTGACTGTAGCTGTGCGCCATAAGCTCATTTGCCCGCTTCGTGGCGGCATAGAGGCTCAATGGGTGGTCGACCGGCTTCGCCTCGCCAAAGGGCATATCTGTGTTCGATCCGTAGACGGAACTCGACGACGCGTAGACGAGATGTTTAATCTTTCTGTGGCGACACGCCTCAAGGACGTGTCCAAAGCCTACCAAATTGCTCTGGATATAGGCCTGGGGGTTTTCGATGGAATAGCGTACCCCCGCCTGGGCGGCGAGGTGCACCACGTGCGATGGGTTCGCGTGGTCGAATAGGCGCTGGACGGCGGCCCCGTCAGCGACGTTGTCTTCTTGGAAGTGAAAGTTCGAATGACGCGCCAGCCGCGCGAGGCGCGCGCGTTTAAGCCGTACATCGTAGTACGGATCGACGCTGTCGAAGCCATAGACGTCCCAGCCTTCGGCTAAAAGTCGTTCGCCAACGTGATAGCCGATGAATCCTGCTGCACCGGTTAATACGATCCGTCCACCCTTCATGGCCTGCGGTCTGACCTCGAAGCTACGCAGAGGCAACCGGGGGATGTTCCGACCCCCCTAATTCTCGAGACACAGTAAGCCCCGGGCGACATGGGCCTGGAGTTCGTCTGGCGGAGCGTAACCGTTCAGGGGGTCCAGATAGCGAAAACGCTGCGGGAAAAAGCAAGTAGGCGCCCTGGCCCCGCTTGCCGGCTTTAGGCCGCCTTGAAGGCAGAAAGGGGAAGGGTTTGCGGGATTCACTCCCGTAAACCCGGGGGCATGCGCGTACAATGCCCCCCTGAACTTTAGGTTTTTGGGGGAGGGTTTGCGGGATTCACTCCCGAAAACCCGGGGGCATTTTGTAAAATGCCCCCCTTGAACAGTTGCGGCGGAGTGGATGGGTCCGCGCACGGAAGGCCCATTCCCCCTGGGCCTTCGTTCCGCCAGCGCTTTGAGGGATGGTTCAGCGTCAGAGCGACCAGTGGTGAACCGTGGCCGGCAGGTCACCGTCGCCGAGCGCAGATTTGATGTCAATCACGACCGCGTCAGCCTTCAGCTGCGCCTTCAAACGCCCAAGATTATCTTTTAACTCGCGATGAGGTACCGCCACAATAAGCACATCCAAGTTGTCTAAGTCGGTCAGCGGGGCGAGTTCGACCGCGTATTCATGGTGTACTGCCGCTGCATCTGCGAGCGGGTCGTGGACGATGGGTGAGACGCCAAAGGCGCGCAGTTCGGTAATGATGTCGGGGACCCGGCTGTTTCGAATGTCCGAAACGTTTTCCTTGAAGGTGATGCCGTAGATGCCTACACGACAAACGCCGATGGGCACCTTGGCGTGGGTCGCGAGCAGCTTAAGGGCTTTCTGGGCTACGAAGGCGCCCATGCCGTCGTTGATGCGGCGGCCTGCGAGAATCACTTCCGGGTGGTAACCAACGCGTTCCGCTTTGGCCGTAAGGTAGTAGGGGTCGACACCGATACAGTGGCCCCCGACGAGCCCAGGCGAAAAGGGCAGGAAGTTCCACTTGGTCCCGGCCGCTGCGAGGACGTCCGCAGTCTTGATGTCCAGCCTATCGAAGATAAGCGCGAGTTCATTCATGAGCGCGATGTTCAGGTCGCGTTGCGTATTTTCGATTACTTTGGCCGCCTCCGCAACCTTGATCGAAGGTGCACGGTGAACGCCAGCGAGCACCACGCGTTCGTAGAGCCCCGCGACCCGTTCGAGCACTTCCGGGTTTTCACCAGCGACCACCTTCTTGATGCGCGTGAACGTGTGTTCACGGTCGCCTGGGTTGATCCGCTCGGGCGAGTAGCCGACGAAAAAGTCGACGCCGGCCACAAGACCGCTCACTTCTTCAAGCAGCGGTCGGCAGACTTCTTCTGTGACCCCGGGGTAAACGGTAGATTCGTAGATGACTAGCGACCCCGCGCTCAGGCTCCGAGCGACAGCGCGCGTCGCTGACACGACCGGGCTGAGGTCTGGCTGGCGACTTTCGTCGATAGGTGTCGGAACCGTGACTATGAACACACTAGCGCCCTTGAGGCTGTCCTGGTCTGCGGAAAAGCGCAGGTTGGCCGCGGCAAGTTCGGACGCGCTGGATTCGCCGTTGCGGTCGTATCCACGGCCAAGTTCTTCAACACGCTCGCGATTGATGTCGAAACCCAAGGTTGGAAGCTGCGCGCCGAACGCGCAGGCTACCGGTAAACCGACATAACCCAGCCCCACTACCGCGATGTGCTCTTCTCGATCCGCCATGGGCGGGCAGGTTCGCACGTGCCTGAATGTGGTGCCAACCGATGGTCGTTCGCGGGTCAAGGCTGAACGATCCCCGTATTGCTCGAGACGCAGAAACACCCGGATAACTGGGCCTGGAGTAAGCAGGGCGGGGCGAGCAGGGTCCGCGAACGGAAGGCCCATTTCACTGGGTCTTTCGTCCCGCTAGCGCCTTGAGGCGAGAGTTCAGGGGTCAAGGAGTAGCAACTTTTCGCCAGGCGGGGCTTGACGTCTGCAAGTGACGCCACAAAGCAAACTTAGCGCGAATTTAATGTGACACTAGTGTGACGCAGCTCCTGCTAGGGGGGCTTGCGGAGAAGGACACCGAAAAAAGGGGGCAGGTCGCTATGAAGGAGGTACTGAGCGATGGCGCGAACTAAAGCGGCTCGCCGCCTATACACTCGGCGCCGGTTTCTCCTTGGAGAACCGGTTGATCTCTCCTGCTTTGCCTGGTTTCGGCCGGACCTTCGTGTGTATGTCGACGGCGACGTGTGCGTGGTCGACGATGGGTTGAGACAGATTTATTTCGAGGAGGGTGATGGTGGAGCTGTTGCCCAACTCATCGCCCGCCTGGATGGCAGTGCGCAGCTCAGCGCATTTATCGATGACCACACATCTTGGGATCTGCTCGAGCGCTTTGAGCGCGAGGGCTGGCTGGTATCGCTAGCCGAGCCCCTCGACCGTTTTGCCGCTCGCTCCCCGGAGTTGACTCGGCAGCTCGCATTTTACGCCACATTATGTCGGTTCAAACCGGACTCGATTCTCTCGCTGCTTCACAGGAAAACCGTGTTGGTCATCGGACTTGGAGGCGTTGGCTCGGCGGCGGCATTTGCGTTAGCCGGCGCCGGCGTAGGGCGCCTTATCTTGAACGAAACGGGGTTACTTGAGCATTCAAGTTTGAATCGCCAGCCGCTGGGCACGTTAGCGGATGTCGGCAAGGCGAAGGTCAAAGTGATGCGGCAGGCACTTCGTGCCCGCTTCGAGCACCTGAACGTGGACATCCTAAGAATGGACTACGCAAGTGACCCCACGTTGGCATGGCCGCAGGCTGACTTGGCTTTGGTATGCGGGGAGTGCGAGAGCGTCTATCGCTATCCGGCGCGCCTTCGCTCAATGCCACTCATCCCCGCGGGATACTTCGGCGAGCTTGCGGTGGTCGGACCCGTCATCGACCCGAGGTTGCATACTGCGCGTTGGGAGGACCTTCTCGCGTGGTCGGAGACTCAAGCCCGGTGCGCACCGGAGACAGCGTCGCGTTTAGAGCGTCGTCACGCATGGAGCGCTTCGGGGTCGACGATTGACGGTCTCGTGGGGAATCTACTCGCCCACGCGGCGCTGCAGACATTGGTGCCGAGTCTAGGTCCTCCGTCGCTGCTCGGCAGACGGCTGCTGGTGAGTCCTAAGGATGGTTCTCAACAGTGGCTTGGCGTCGGTGGTCCCCTAGGGGACCGGCCTTCTAGCCGACTCGAGGCGCGCTACCCGGCGCCAGCTGGCGGGCAGCTATCGCCGGATTTGGGTTAGCGTTACTTGTGCGCTTCGCGCTGTGTTTTGCGCCAAACCGGCGCAGTTGAGGTCCCTTTGATGGCGTTGGCTTGCCCGGCATATGCGGTGGGAGGCCATGTAAGCGCTGCATCCGCTTGAGCGTCGGTGCGTGAGCGCGACCGCCTTCCTGCTGCTTGGGCTGCTTGTTGCTTGTTGCGCGTGACTGCTGCGTCCGCTGAACGCGTACGACGGCTTCTGGTGACGGTGTGTTCTCCACGGTCACTTTGCCCGGATGACCCACCTCCCACGTTCACACCTGCTGCCGGTGGGCTCACCGTGTGCGCATGGATCGCCTTATCGGGCTGCTGCGTAGCCCGGTGAGATGCCCGGCGTTGCGCGGGCTTTTTGCTGCCTTCGATGATGGTACCGGGCTCCAGACGAGTGTCTCGCTGCGTCGCCATCTCGCCGTACGCCACCTCCCCGAACGCAGCGGGATGTTCAACCTGCGCAAGCGGCGCGGCGACGCCCAGGAGTGCGAGAAAGGGAAAGGCTGCCAGTAGCCAGCTTGCACCGCTTCGGCGCGGTTGCTCAGCGGGCGCTACCACCTGCGTAAGATCACGTTGGAGGCAGGATTCAAGCGCAGAAAGCATGGTGTCCGCCGAGGAGAAGCGCCTCTCAGGACGTTTTTCCAGAGCCTGCATAACGATGGCCTCGGCGCGTTTAGGGACTACGAGCCCTGGCTTTCGCTTCGAGGGTAGCTCTGGCCTCGTTCGCACATGTTTGGCCATCACGACGATGGCATCCTCGTCGCAGTAGGTCGGTGTACCCGTCATCATCTGGTACAGCAAAAGGCCCACGTTGTAGAGGTCGCTGCGACCGTCAAGCGGTTGGCTGCGGGCCTGCTCGGGGGACATGTAGCGCGGCGTGCCGAAGACATAGCCGGTTTGCGTGCGCACAGCCGACTCTATGGAGGGGCCCGAGCCGAAGCCCGGGTCAGTGACTTTCGCCAAACCGAAGTCCAGCACCTTCACGAAATGGCAACCCTCTTTGCGGGCCCTGCAGAGGTAGATGTTTTCCGGCTTCAGGTCTCGGTGAATGATGCCAAGCTCGTGCGCCTCGCGGAGCGCACGGAGGATTTGGGTGCAAATCTTAAAGGCGCTCTGCCAGGTTAATGGGCCGCGGTCCTCCAGCATGTCCGCAAGGTTGTAGCCCTCAAGATACTCCATCACGAAGTAGAGTGTCCCTTGGGGCGTCCGGCCCGAATCGAAGATGCGTACCGAGTTCGGATGCTTCAGAAGGCGCAGCGCCCGGGCCTCCTGACGAAATCGTGCGATGCGGTCCTGACTCTCGCCAAGACGCGGCTTGAGCACTTTGACCGCGACAGTCTCCTGTCGCTTTTCGTCGAAGGCTCGATAAACGGACCCCATGCCTCCGTCGCCGAGATGGGCTTCGATGCGATAGCGTCCTCCCAGCAGGATGCCCCTCGCTTTGCTGGCAACACCTTCGAGGGGTGCCTGCGGCGCACTGCGCGCAGCGTCTACAGCACCATGGACGGCGGGTGCTGGGCTTCGGGGCACAACCTGAGGAAGCCTTGAGCCTACCGCTTGCGCGACCGGGTGCGGTGAGGCGTAAAGGCGGTCTTGGCGGGAGGCAGCGCTATGGATAGAGGGAACGAGGCGCAGTGGCCGCATTGGCGTGGGGTCAGCTGTCCCGGTGCGCTCCTCCATCCTAACGAGGTGCTGCATATTGCATACCAGTATTCGACGGTTTCCTGAGAGCTTGTGAGCGCATTGGGTGAAAGGTGGGGTCAGGCGACATCGGCTGCGCCTGAGGGCGCGATGCCTTTCCCAAAGCCTTTTCGTTCCTTCACCGCGTAAATTGAGTCAGTATCGCGGCATGCTTCACTTGCCTGGCTGTGGGACGCGATGGTTGGAAGAGGAGCCGGCGGACGCGCAGCAGCCGCTTCGGTCTGATAAGACGCGCGCCGCACACGCGTTGACGACGATGCGCCGCTTAGGCAGCGTTGGATTTGTTACGCTAGCCATGCTTGCGGGAATCGACGTGAGCAGAGCGTGTGCGCAGTACACCTCCGCCACCAGTGGCGTCGCAGAAACACTGCATTTGAGTGCCTTTGAGCGACGGGTCTGGGCACTCGAGAGCAACCCAGCGGCCCTTGCCTTGGCGCCTTCGTGGGAAGCTTCGGTGATCCATCGGCAAAGCCACGCCGCTGAACCGGGGTCGCGCTCCGCCGACGCAGGCTATCTCGTGCTCCCGTTGCCACTGGCTTTGCGGACCGGCATCTCGGTACAGCATCACCGTCCCGAGGAGGCTGACAGCTACGGGCTCTTCACCTGGGGGCTTGCAGCAGCACCTTCGTCACGCCTTTCTATTGGCTTTACCGTGCGGCATTTGGCCTCTCGAGCGTCTTCGGGGCTCAGCGGCGTAACCTCGCTCGACCTCGGCATGCTGGCGCAGCTCACCTCGAGTTGGTCGGCTTCGTTGGCCCTTCGCGATGCCTTGGGGCCGACAGAGCTCGGGACGCGCAGCTTGGACGTGCCCGCTTCACTTCGCGCCGGTCTCGACTGGCATCCCGAGTTCTGGCCCGCCGTCAACGTCAATGTCGAGGGGGCGGTGGATACCCAAGGTCAGGTCGGAGGTCGCGCATGGTTGCGCGCCCAACTAGGCTGGGCGCTGGCGTTGGCTGTGGGTGGCCATACGGAAGTGCTCGCAGACACGCGTCTTTGGGGACTTAGCGCGCAAGCGGAGTTCGCCTACGGCCCTTGGGCACTCGGAGCCGGTGGGCAGTTGCCCAACCTGCGGGAAGGTCCCTCCGCGGACTGGTTCGTGAGCGGGGGCGTTCGAGGGAGCGCGCCAGTGATGCGTGAATCCGCCGGCGTCCGCGCGCCGGGACGTGGGGGACTCGTCACGCTGGCGCTCAAGGAGAGCGGCGCTCGCGCCACGGCGAGCCAGGTTCATAAGTTTGAGCGGGCGCTCGCGGACCCACGCGTCGGCGCCATTCTTCTGGACGTGACACGCGATATGTCCTGGTCTGATGCCCAGGAGTTTCGAGGTCTACTGCTCGCGGCTCGGGCTCGGGGCGTGAAAACCGCCTGCATGTTTAGCACCGCAACCAAGACGCAGTACTACACGTGTACCGCAGCGGATACGCGTCTCATCGACCCGGCAGGATTCTTGGCGCTTGGCGGTCTCGCGTCCGAACGTCTGCTGTTCGGCGATATCGCGAGACGCCTTGGACTGCGGACGAGTTTTCTGCGCATTGGGCGCTTCAAGAGCGCTCCGGAGAGCTGGGCACGCTCGTCGCTCACCGAGCCTGCCCGTGCGCAGTCTCAGGCGCAGCTCGACCACGTGTGGCGCCGCTTCCTCACGGATTGGGCCTACGATTCCGGTGAGACACCGGAACGCTTGACAGCCTGGCTCGGTGAGGGGCTCATGACGGCAGGACGTGCCCTTGAACTGGGGCTCGTTGACGGCGTTGTTGACGACGAAAACCCGACCAATGCGCTCGGCGATGGTTTTCCGGGCCGCAGCATCAGCCTGGCATCCACCACTCAGGTGCGTCCTTGGCCGCGACGCATTGCGGTGCTGACCCTCGATGGAACCATGGTGGACGGCAAAAGCATGACGCTGCCGCTCCTCGGTGTGAAAACAACGGGTGCGCAGAGCTTCGTCGAGGCCTGCGAGCGTGCGCGCCGTGACCCATCCGTCGCAGCGGTGGTGTTACGCGTCGATTCACCCGGGGGGTCAGCCTTGGCGGCGGACCAAATTTGGCGGGCATTGCGGCGACTCGGTAAAGAGAAGCCCCTCATTGCCTCAGTAGGCTCGCTGGCAGCCAGTGCGGGTTACTATGCGGCCAGTGCGGCGTCGAAGATTGTGGCGAATCCATCGTCACTCGTGGGTTCAATAGGGATTTTCTTCGGCAAGGTAGACTTCGCGCCGCTGTTGGAGCGTATCGGTATCCATGTAGAGACCCAGACGCGCGGCGAGCTCGCGGGGGCACGCTCGCTCTATCGACCCTTGAGCGCGCAGGAACGCGCGGTGCTCGCGGATCGTCTTCGCGACTGGTATGCGCTTTTTCTCGACCGCGTTGCAGAGGGCCGCGGCCAGACGCCAGAGGCAATCGATGCGGTTGCACGCGGTCGAGTGCTCACGGCGGACGCGCCCGACGCGCGCTTGCTCGTGGACGCCATCGGAGGTCTACATGCGGCGCTTGCTGAAGCACGAGAACGCGCCGGGCTGAATCAACGGGCACCCGTCGTCGACTTGACGGTTCGCCCCGCAGGTCTTGGCGAATACTTGCTGGGCTCGCCCAATGAGCGCCCACTCAGCTTGGCGGCCGCCGGGGCTGAAGCGGACGGGCCTTCTGCATGGCTTGGACAAGCAGCCGAATCCGCGCTTGCTGGGCTGGGTTTGCCGAAGGCGCTGCTGAATCTCTGGCTCGTTTTGTCCGGTGCATCGAGTGACGTTCCGCTGCCGCTCGCCCTCGAACTCGACGCGCTCGAGCTTAGCCGTTAACGTCGAGACTGACGCACGCCGCATGTATCGACGCATCTTCATCGCTGATCGAGGGCTAAGCGCGCGCTACGTAGCGATGCGCGTGCGGGCGCTAGGCGCGGTTCCGGTGGTGGCAGTCTCAACTGCTGAGCGCGAGCAGGGCTGGCTCTCGGAGTTCGAATCGGTGTGCATCGGCCCACGGGCGGCTGAGCACTCGTATCTCAACGGGCTGGCCCTTCTGCAAGGAGCCCTTGAATCACGCTGTACCGCGCTGCATCCAGGCCTCAGTCCCCTTGGAGACCATCCGGTTTTTGCAGCGCTCGTAGCTGCTCGGGGCCTAGCGTTTTTGGGCCCCTCCGCTGGCGCGCTCGAGCGCATGGCGCCCGCTAAGGTCCGTTATGTGACGGAGGCGTGCGGCATCGCTTCGGCGCCGCGGACGGCGCTGCGCACCTGGTTTGATGATGGGCCTGTACCGAGTCTGCGCTGGCCTGTGACGGTTGAGATGACGTTGCCGCTCGCGCGCTCCCTCTCATTAGGCGGGCGCCTCCCAGCTGAGGTAGAGCACCACCACAGCCTTTACCCCGGCCTGAGGCAGCGCGTGCAGGTCACTTCGGAAGTGGCGCTACGGCAGCTCGCGCGTCGTGCCTATCGCCTGGGCGCGCTGGATGCGTCTTGGTTAGCTGAGAGCGATGCGGGGGTGGAGGTAGGCTGCATCGTTGCCGGTGACGCGTTCGGCGCGCATGCGGCGTTACCGCTAGGCTTCGTCTACGCGGACGAGGCGTTGGATCTGTGCTCGATAGGTCCGTGCGCTAGCCTCCATCCGGAGGGGGAGGTCGCGCGCGAGATAGCGGAGCGCACGGCGCGCGTGCTGGGCGTCCAAGGGCTATGTTTGGTCCGCTGCGTTCTCACAACAGGAGACCCTTCATCCATGGACCGAGCGAGTGTCCGTCTCGAGGGATCCGGCCCGTCATGGTTCGATGCCGGCGCGTCGCCTGCCCATGGCGGCTGGCATGAGGCCGAATCCACCCATGGTGCGTTGAAGGGACGGGTGGCCCTTCGCTCCGTCTCGGGCCTCAGTGACCCTGCGGTGCTTGGCCTTCATATGCTGGCCGGCATCGACCTTGTCGCACTGGGCATTTCGCTCGCCCGTGGCGTGCGCCTTGAGGAAGCCTTGTATGGGGGGAAGGACACGCATCACGCGAGGGCTACGTTGGCTGAGCGTGCGTTGGCGCGCGGCACCATGGCCCTCATCACGCATCCACCGGGGCGGGAAACCCAGGTGCGGGGCCCTAGGCGTTGCGTACTTCCTAACCGAGAAAACTCGGCCCTGGATGGCTCCTGCGCCCACGGAGAGGGCAGTGCTCACCGCGTATCCGTTCAGAGTCTCGCGTATCTCAGTGAGGCCGAGCCTACGCGCGAGGCCAACGCGCTTGAGGAGAGCTACGACGGACGCCTCATGGTGGTGACCGTTGCGGACAAGGAGAGCGCGCAGGCCTCCTCTCGGGCCCTCGCAGGTATTCTAAGCGAGGTGGTGGTTGCGAACCTCTCGACGAATCTTGAAGCGCTACGTCTCCGTGTTCAGCGGCGAGTTCAGGCGCATGCCATCGGAGCACCGGCGATAGTGGAAGGTGAGCCGCCGCTAGTTGGGGAAGCGCGCACAGACGAAGAGAGTCGACACGACCTGTGCCCTTCGCAGCGGCCTTCCGCCGGGAGTGTCGAGTAATGGCACACGTGCCTCTATTTCCCATCGGTCGGGGGCTCCCGCTCGCTGCCCGCCCCGCGGATGCCGCCATCCACGAACGAGAAACGCTGCTCGAGCGGCTTCACAATGAGGCCCGGGCGGGGGGGGGAACTCGCGGCGAGCAGCGAGTCTCCAAGCGAGGGCAGTGGACGGCGCGCGAGCGCGTCGCACGTTTGCTCGATCCTGGGTCCGCATCGTTTGAAGTCGGATTGTTGCGCGGCTTCGATGCCCGTTTCGAAGGTAAGGCGGCGCCAGGGCTTGGTGTAGTGACGCTTATCGGGCGTATTGAGCAGCGCTTGTGCGTTGTCATCGCGAACGACAACACGCTGGCGAGTGGTGCCTGGTGGCCCGGCACGCCCGAGAAGATTCAGCGGGCACAGAGTGTGGCGCTTTCGCTTGGGCTGCCCGTCGTCTACGCCGTCGATTGCAGCGGACTATTTTTGCCCGAGCAGAGCCGCACCTTCAGCGGTGAGCACGGTGCAGGCGCTATCTTTCGCTACAACAGTCTGCTTGCAGCGCGGGGTGTTGCGCAGATTGCAGGGGTCTATGGCGACTGTATCGCGGGCGGCGGCTACATGCCGATCATCAGCGACCGCGTCTTGATGACGGAAAGCGCCTATATGGTCATTGCGGGCACGGCCCTTATCAAGGGTGCCAAAGGTGCGGCCCTTTCCGCGGTGGATATTGGAGGCCCCGAAGTGCACGTGCAGCGCTCGGGCTGCGCGGACGCGCGCTTCCCTGATGATGAGGCGCTCACCGCGGCGCTGCGCCTAGAAGTGCGCCGGCTTCCTACCAGTGCCACGGGCTATTTCGCGGACGCTGTGGGCCCGGTTGCGCCCGCATTTCCGGTGGAGGAGTTGCTTCAGGTGATCCCCGCTGACTACCGCTCGCCTTACAATGCGGAGGATGTGCTCGCGCGCTTAGTGGACGCTTCCCTCTTTTGGGAGGTGATGCCCCATACGGGCGAAGAGGTGATGGTGGGTGTCGGCAAGCTTGCCGGGCTCTACTGCGGCTTTATCGCCAATCGCCAAGGTATGCTGAAGGGCGCGGATGGGCGCTTATCGCGACCTGGTGGCGTGCTCTACGAATCGGGCATCGCGAAACTCAGTCTGTTCCGTCGCGCCTGCGCCGACGACGGCCTTCCCCTCATTTGGTTGCAGGATATCAGCGGTTTCGATATCGGTCCCGAGGCGGAGGAGAAGGGCTTACTTGGACTCGGTTCGAATCTCATCTACGGCAACAGCACGTTGACGGAGCCGGTCTGCACCGTACTGCTGCGCAAGGCCTCAGGCGCAGGTTACTACGCGATGCACGGCTTGCCCTACGCACCGACGCTGCAGTTGGGCACGGTGCTGTCGCGTCAAGCGGTCATGGAAGGCCGGACGCTGGCGCTGGCCCGCTATCGACCGCATCTCGATGACAAGTTTCAGGTGCGCGGCGAAAGTGCAGAGATCCGGCAGGAAGTCGAGTCGGGTATGCGCGCCATTGAGGAACGCATCGAACGCGACATGCACTTTTCGGCGATGGCGAGCCGCGGTGACTGTGACGCGGTCGTCAGGCTCGCTGAGCTGCGCGCCTGGCTCACGATGTTCGCTGAGGCGTCCTACCAAAGCACAGGGTTTCGTCGGCACAAGAACGCGCGTATCTGGTCCCTGCACGAACTGACCCGCCTCGGCCTTTAGAAGGCCAACAGGCCGTCTAGACCGATGTTCGCGCCGGCGAAGGCGGGTAGCCTTCCGAGATAGCAGGCACCCCGCGTATCACGTTGCTAGAAAGTTTGGTCACGCAAGTGAGCCCTTGTGCAAACCCACTCTCGCGCTTGCCGCTCAATAGCTTGAGACTCTTCCTCAGGTACGTCTTTGCATCCGAGTTCTGCCGCTTTTGTGCGGCACACGGACAAGATATGGCGTGACATCGCGTAGGCAGCGGCATGTCCCGGATCATCCGCTCGCGGGTGACATACCTTTTGCGCGACCAGTCTGCCCGCAACGCAGCGAGCAGACGCAACAATTGCCTGGATGAGCCGTCCGCAGACCTGATTCGAATGATGACGTACCTCGGAACAGAACCTTGCGCGGTCGAGTTCGGCATTGGACCCAATTTCGCCGCAGGCGCCCGAGCGGTGATACAGCCTTGTGATGTTGTCGCTCCAAAAGCCGTTGTGATCACGTTGCTTGCATAGCGGGTGCGTTTCGCCACGCGTGTTGACGTAGCAAAGTGACCGAGGCCTCACCACGATGCTGTCCCTTTCGATAAGCTCCACGTTGCGACGGAAGTCGCGCTCGACGGGCCTAAGTCGGCCTCCGCGCCGACGTCGGGTCGCCTCTGCGCCCAGCAAAAGCACCAACCTTCCAGCGTCTTGTTGCGCAGTCACCTCTAGGATCTCGCGAACATAGGGATCCGTCGGCGGGGCGAGCGCACCTGCCTCAACAAGCGCTGTCAAGCCATCGACCGCAGCAAAGAACCGCGTCTGACGCTCCGGATTGTTGGAGAACTCGTAAGTTGCCAATAAAGTGGCAACCTGATTCATCCTCGCGTCGCCCCAGTCGAGACGCAGCCAAGTCACCACGGCACCCGCATCAAGCCCCGCTATTGCGGCCAACAGCAGATGCAGTAGCGGCAGTGCAAGTCCCCCTTTGGGTTCCGCTATCTGTTCCTCACCCTTTGTCGAGAGCGCGTTAGTTTGGGCGTGGTCTACGCCGGCTGACGTGTACGTGCTGGGTGCAGTGCACTGGATGCTCAGACTCAACAACAAGCCGCTGACACTTACCTGTCCGAAGATTGTTCTCACTGAAAGTTTCCTCAGATAGGAGCGGCCCTACGGAGGTCCAGAGTAAAGCCACGCCGCTCTGACTATTCCGCAGTCGAGCGTAACCCTAGACGTAAGCGTTCAGGGGGCATTTTACAAAATGCCCCCGGGTTTTCGGGAGTAAATCCCGAACCCCCTCCCCCAAAAACCTAAAGCTGCGCGCGGGGCCCCACCGCCCACCTGCGCTTTGAGGGGATGGTTCAGGATTGTGAGGCGTCGGCACCTAGGCGGAAGCACTGCTGGTTTTCTTTGGCGGCTTCTCGACGGGCTCGATGGTCTTGATGCGCTTCCACAGCGTGCTTGCATTGGCGTGCATGTCGATGTTGCGGAAGACACACATGAACTCGCCACGCTTGATGGACGCAATGCTTTCAAAGATCTTGTCGATGGAGCCGTCGTCGTAGCGTGAGCGATGGCCGGCGGGACCCGTCAGCGTCAGGTAATGGAGAGGCTGTGACTTCGGACGCGTGTCTTTCAAAGGGTCGTAGGCCACGGCTGCGCGTGAATCTGCGGTGACTTCAAGCTTCTGGGTCATCGACCAGCTCGGAAAGTCCAGCACGGGCGTTGGGAAGTCATCCGGCAGCGCGCCGATGAAGCGCCTGACGGCGGACCGCGTCAGCCGATTGTGCTTAAACGTCTCGCCCGCGGCGAAGACAATCGCGCGTGCACGCAGCGTCTCTGAGAGGGCGGAGACCTCCGAAAGCAAGGACCCGAGCTCTTCGTCAAGCTGAAAGCCAGCTTGGGCGAAAGCGGCGGGTGCGCGGAAGGTGAAGACAAAGCCTTCGGGTGATTCCCGAACCCAACGTCTTACCGTGCCTGCTCCGGGTAAACGCGTCTCGGTCTCGGTGACCTCAACTGCCGTAAACTCTTTCCAGTAACGGCTGACGGGGACGGGGAAGCCAGAACATGCGACGACTCTCATGGATCCTTTCACCTAAGCTCTCTTCACAGCGGACACCGCCCCGGGACACCTGCCCGGGCATGCCACCCCGAGGACGTCACCACGCTTGGCGCCACCCTCGGACATGGTCTCGGTCGTGCTGAGACGCCTCGAAAAGAAACGCGTCAGCGCAAACGAGCCCTACGCGACCAACCCTAGCAGGGAGGATCGAAGCGCAGCCTTAACTTAGATGCCCTCCCTACGAACGGCAGGGGTCCTCGCGTCTGGCCGCTGAAGGATAGCAGATTTGGCGCAGCCTTCATCACATGAGCGCGGTCCTATGCGCCAGTGCTCTGTCCAAGCCCGAGTCTTGAGGAGAGCAAGGTGCGGCTTTCGCCGGATCTTTCCTTGCCAGGACGTTTGCCACTTTATTCGCAGTCCCGCGCAGTGGTAGTTTTATCCCCTAGTGGGAGTAGGAGAGAATGAAGCCCTAGTGCGCCCAACTCGGTGCAACGTCTGTCTGGCTATCCGGCGCACGTCGATGGCCCTGACGCTTGCGCTTTGCCTACTCGCCGCGTCCAGTGCACGGGCGCAGACAACAAACGTCGACACACAGATATTTCTGCCGACGCTCACCGAGGGCACGACGATGACGATCGCCCGGCCGGAGGTCCTGCGTCATGGCACCTACGCGTTTGGCTTGGGGATTCAGGCGGCAGGACGCACGTTCGTGCGCGGTGAAGACAACGGTGCGGTGGTGCCCTGGCAGAGCAGCTTCGAGCTTCAGGCGGCCGTCGGTCTCTTTGAGTATCTCGAACTCGCGATGGGCCTGCCAGTGGCGTTGCTCGAGTCGGCTAGCAACCCGCTCGCGGAGGATATCGAAACGTCGACCAAGTTGCGACTGGGCGATCCGCGCCTAGGCCTCAAGGTGCCCATTATTCGCGGTGACTTTTCGCTTTCCGCGCAAATGCTTGTGCACTTTCCGGGTGGCCGCACTCGAGACTTCGCGGGCTCAAGCTACTGGTCCGTGTTGCCGTCGATCGTGATGGCCTGGCAAATCGGTCGCATCACCCTCGCGGGCGAGCTCGGCTACCGGCTGCGCCAGCAGGAGTTACTGCCTGCCTTTGAATACAACAATGAAATCGATGCCAAACTCGGTGGTGCCTACGCCCTGACGCCGCGTGTCGCGCTTACCGCCGAGACATTGTTGCGCGCCGGGGTAGGGGGCGAGTCGATCGCCGCCAACGAGGTGCCCATGGAAGCGGCGCTGGGGATGCGTTATCGCCTGTCGAGCGCGTGGAGCATTGAGGGCTCGTTGAGTACGGGCGTTTTGCGGGGGTACGGGGCCCCGCTCGCGCGCGGCTTTGTGATGCTGCGCTACCGGACGACCACCGAGGTATGCGCTGAGGGCCCGGAAGATTTTGATGGCTTTCAGGACAGTGACTACTGTGCGGACCCGGACAACGACGGTGATGGCATTCTCGACGTTGACGATGAATGCCCGAACGACGCCGAGGATTTCGACGGCTTCCAAGATGCGGATGGGTGTCCGGACCTCGACAACGACGCCGATGGGATCCCCGACGCGCGGGACGAGTGCCCCAACGAGGCAGAGGACTGGGACGGCTTCGAGGATGAGGACGGGTGTCCGGATCTCGACAATGACCAGGATGGCATTCCGGACAAATTCGATGCCTGCCCGATGGAGCCCGAGGACATTGACGGCTACGAGGACGAGGATGGTTGCCCCGAGCCCGGTCCTAACCGGGCAACGGTGACCGTGAGCGACTCGAAGATCTTGATTTCTGAGCGCATCTACTTCGATTTCGATCGCGACACGATTCGTTCGGTGAGCAAACCACTTCTCGACCAAGTCGCCGCGGTGATTCTTCGCCTCCCCGGTAAGCGCAAGGTACGTATCGAGGGTTACACGGACAATATCGGCGACCCCGAGTACAACAAGGATCTCTCCTACAGGCGATCCCGCGCGGTGGTGGAGTACCTCGTCCTGAAAGGTGTGCCCCGCAACCGGCTTTCCTACGTCGGTTACGGTCCCATCAAGCCTGTTGCCTCGAACGAGACCGTCGACGGCCAGGCATTAAACCGCAGAGTCGAGTTCACGATTACCGACTAGAAGGCAGGCTTGCCTCCCGTCCGCGGTCAGTGGGGGAGTAGGGACTCGGCCCTGCGCGCGTCTCCACAGCGTAGCGGCGGATACAAGCTAGAGTTTCGGCGGTTCTCTGCGTTATGCTCGGAGCGCGACTGCGTGTTCGGCGCCGGGCTCACCCTGGGAAGCGCTGTCAGCGCTTTTAATTCGGCCGAGAGTGATGACTTCTTGATGGACGCGGACCTCAACATTGCACTGCTGCGTTACCGCAATGGGCCCACCTTGGATGCGGCGCTCGCGCTGGCACCTGGGCTCTTCGGTGCGGGTCGTGAGAACGATGCGCTTGAAGTCGCGGAAGACGCGCTCGCACGCTTTGGCGAGCACCCGGCGCTACTCAGCGTTGCGGGACACATCTGGCTCGCACGTAAAGAACTCAAGCACGCGCAGGCTTTTTTCCAACGCGCGCTGGCGTGCGACCGCAAACAGGCGGAGGTGTACGCAGCGCTCGCTGAAGTGCTCGTGGCGCGCGGCGATGCGACGCGCGCCAGGTTAGCGCTTCAAAAGGCGTCCGCGCTGGCCCCTCCCGACCGCGCGCTGGAAGCCAAGCTACGCAAGCTGCAGCCGCGGTTAAGCCGTGCGCCGTTCCGGCCGTCGGACCCGAGCATGGCGCCTCAGTCTCAGGCGCAACCCGCGCCGCCGGCTGATGCTTTTGAGCAAGAGCCTCCAACCCGCGCTCGTGAATCCCCTAAGCTCCCTTTTCCACTGCCGAGCACGCCCAGGCGCAAGCCGCTGCCTGTTCCCCCACCAAGTTTGCGGGCTGGGCGGGTGCGCTCGACACCCGCTGAGGCTGAAGTGCCTCGACGGTCCGGTGGGAGGATGGTGTCGGACGCGCTGACAGATGCCCCTCGGGTGTCGGGTGACGAGGCTAAGGCCGGCGCGGCCGCGCTTGAGTCTGTGGCGCTCGAGTCGGCGGATGCCGCGAGTCAAACCGCGATCAGCGCGATGTTTGTCGATGAGGCATGGCTTCAAGGTTCGCAAGCGCCTCGGTCTGTCGAGCATGCAGCCTCGGTGGAGCCTGAGCCCGAACGCGCTGAATCTGCGATTGTCGGCGCTTCGGTTCGGGCCATCGCGGACCAAGAGTCATCGAACCTGGGCCATCTGCCCGCGGACTCTGATAAATCGGACGCTGACGAATCGGACGACGACGGTGCTTCAACCAGTTTGTTTCTCAAGGATGATCTCTTTGGGGACGCGCCGAACGACTTGGATGCAGGTTTTCCCCAAGATCCGGATACCGCCGTCGGTGAGATTCGGCCGATTCCCCCGAAGGATGGCGCGACCCCCGGAGATGAATCGGGGCACTTCGATGCTATCGAGCTCGAGTTAAGCACGTCGGACGCGCCACCCGCCATCGTGGCGACCGCGTCGCGACGAAGGATATCGACGAGCGCACCGCCACCCGCGGTGCACGTTGAAGCCAAAGGAATCGAGACAGCAGCCGCACCAGCGACCGCACATCTCGACCTAAATCTAGACATCGATGACAGCGGCTTGTCGTTTCCAAGCGGCGATCCGGCTGCGCCCCTGACGTTGGACTCAGGCATGCTGCAGACGGTCACGCGGCAGCCGGTCTCCAGCGATCCCGAGGCAGATTCTTGGGCCGACATGGAGGCGAAGCCTCAGCGTGAGTCTTCGAGGCGGTGGCGAGGGCTCGTGCTCGGTAGCGTGTTGGCGCTGCTGCTAATGGCCCTGGTCGTCATGCTGCTGTCCAGGGCGTTGGCGTGGAAACTTGAAGGATATGCCTCGTCCGTACTGCGCGAGCCTGCGCGCCTCTCCGACCCACCGCTGGGTGTCGCGCTGCCGGAGGGTCTACTCGCGCATGTGCCGGGCCTCCACGTGGTGCACTTGGAGCGAGAAGCGCTGGAAGTATTCGAGGCGACTTCTGAGGCTGATCTTCGCCAGTCGGCGACGCGTTTAGCAAGCAAGATGGCAGACATTGGGCTCCGTAACCCGGTGCCTGAGTACTTCTCAGCGCTGGTGGAAGCGCAGGTTCATTGGGCACATGGACGAGGCGACCAGGCCCTTGCGTTGCTCGGTGGCCGCATCCCGGAGGCGGCGGCCTTGTCCCAGCTGTTGCAGGCGCGACTGCGCTTTGAGGTAGCGAACCTGGCTTGGGAAGACAGCTACGCCGCCGAGCGTGCGGGCGATTTGCTCGCCCTTCTCGGGGCGACGAGCGCATGGCGCACCAGCGCGAGCTGTAGGGAGCGTGCCCTGCCTTCGTCAGCAAGCCTGGCGTTCACAAAACCCGACGGTGAGTGGCAGTCCCTGCTCCGTCTGTGCTGGGGAAAGGCGCGAGCGCCCCAGGTGCAAACGTTCGGATTCTGGGCACAGGTAGAGGCGATGCGCGCTGCAGCGGCCGGGGAGCCGGCATTGCAGGCAGCGATGAAACTCAAGACGGAATGGCCATCGAGGCCCTGGGCGGCGCTCGCGCCGCTTCGCTGGCTGAATGCGGCGGACCGCAGCGCCTTCGCGCGAAACTCCGCGGAGTTCTTGGGAGCGCTCCCCGAGCCATGGCGCATCGCAGCGGTCGATACGCTGCTTGCGGCGGGTGACCTTGAGGTGTCTCACGCGCTGATCGAGCATATGGGCCCGGAGCGCGCCGGTCCGCTGGCCGCCCGACTGGCTTGGCTCAGCGGTGGTGTCTCCGGAGCGTGGCGCGAGGCGAACCCTTCGGTTGAGTTGGCGGACACCTTTGCAGCGCTGCTGATGCCACCGGCAAAGGAAGATGAGGAGGCTGCCCCACCTAGCGTTGCCGCCAGGACGGCTGGATCCGCCTCGACCATCGACGGCGACGACAGGTCCGCCATCTGGCAGCGCCTGGTCGCTTTTCAAGCCGGTGCTGAACCCGAGCAATCCTGCGCCGACTTGCTGGGTCTTTTGGTGAGCGGTGCGGCGAGTGCCCAAAGCATGCCGGCGTTTGAGCGCTCGTTCTGGATAGCTCAGCTTGCGCGCGGGTGCGGTGACTCCGAAGTGTTGCACTCCGCCTGGCGGCGGACGGTCGAGTTGCTTCCGGAGGCTGAGGTCCTTCCGGGGCTGCGCCTTCGCCTCTGGGCGGCTCTTGATGCGCTTTTAGCCGGCCAGCTCTGGGGCCGAGAAGTAGCGAATCCCGGTACGGAGTCGAGTGAGGCCGAGGGCGGAGACGCAGACCTCGGCATGATGCGTAGGTGGCTCAAGGCCGTTGGCACGCTCGGCGACCCCTCAGCTCCAGATGCTGCGACGACCGCTGTTCTTCGGGAGTTGGGCACACGAAAGGTGCGTCCACTTCCATGGATCGGCGCGCTCGCATCACTTCCGGTCCTGCGGGTAGGCGTCAGCGAGCGAGACGCGGCGGCACTCGATTCCGCGCTGAGTGTGCCACTGCTTTTGCGGGACCAGGCGCTTGCCTTGGCGGTGATGACCGAGGCCCTTGAAGGAAACGCAAGTCAGGTTGAGTCTTGGCTGCGCCAGCGCCCGAAGTGGCTTGGAACGGCAGCGAAGGAGGGCGCTGGACCTGCGGCCAAAACTCCCGACCGGCCGTTGGACGGCGGTGAGGTCAATCCTGCAGACGCCGGAGACACGGGGGCACCTCCGGCGGCGGGAGAGGCTGGCGAAGGCGACGACGTCCAAGGGGACGTGACGCGCCGGCGCTCCCTCGCGCAACTCGGCAGCTTGGTCGCAGAGGGCGAGATCAACCACCGCGCGGGAGCGCATGCAAAGGCAATCGACCTGCTCACCCAACTCGGGGACGCCCCCGCGGGCCCTACGGGGACCTTCATAACAGCGCTAGGAGCGCTCGTGCGGGGCAAGGCGCAGCTCGCGCTAGCGCGGACGGAGGGCATCGAATCCGCTGGCGGCAGGGTTCGGCTCGAAGACGCGCTAGTGGCGTTAAAGCAGTCGATTGAACACCCGTTGATGGTGCCTCAGGCGCATTTTTTCTTGGCAGAGGCCTTGGTTGCGGCAGGGGAGAAGGGCGCCCGCGAACATTTTCGCCGCTATCTCGATCTGGCACCCGCAGGCAGCTACGCTGAACGCGCGCAAGCGGCGCTGCTCTAACGACGCTCGGGCCCCGGCAGGCAGCAGGCCGGTGAACATTGCTTGGTTGGGACGCGTGACGCTAGTCTGTAACTATGGATGTGTTGACCGAAGAACAGGCGTTGGCCCTTGGGATGGCACGTGCCTTCGCGGCGGAGCGACTGAAGCCGGTGGCGGCTACCCTGGACAGGGACGCTACGTGGCCAAAGGCACAGCTCGCTGGATTGGCGGAGCTTGGCTTCATGGGCATGACGGTGCCGGAGGCTGATGGAGGCGCAGGATTCGATCCGCTAACGTACGCGCTTGTGATCGAGGCCTTGGCGACGGGATGTGCGTCGACGGCCGTGATTGTCTCCGTCAATAACTCGCTGGTATGTGAGCCCATTGCCAAGTTCGGTACCCCTGAGCAAAAGCGCGCCTGGCTGCCGCCGCTTGTGGAGGGTCAACGTCTCGGGTGTTTCGGGCTGACCGAACCTTCCTCGGGTTCCGACGCTGCGCACATGGACACCTTCGCCGAACGCGACGGTCGTGGCTGGCGTGTATCTGGCTCGAAGAACTGGATTACCAACGGGCCGCACGCGGACGTCATGGTGTTGCTCGCAGCGACGCAGAAGGAGCTCGGTGCGCAGGGTGTGAGCGCGTTTTTGGTGCCGTTGAGTGCGGGGGGCGTGAGTCGCGACCGACACGATGAAAAGCTCGGTATTCACGCCGCCCATAGCTGCACCGTTTCGTTTGACGAAGTCTTGCTTGGCCCGGAAGCACTTCTCGGCGCGGAGGGCCAAGGTTTCAAGATTGCGATGGCCACCCTGGATTCCGGCCGCATCGGCATCGCAGCGCAAGCTATTGGCATTGCTCAAGCTGCGTTCGATGCCGCCTTCGCCTACAGCCATGAGCGCCAGGCTTTCGGTAGCCTCATCAAAGATAAGCAGGCGATTCAGTTCATGTTTGCGGATATGGCGACGGAGTTGCGAGCGGCGCGGCTGCTGGTAGCTCAAGCGGCCGCCGCGAAGGCTCGCGGAGGGCGTTTCACGCGGGAGGCCGCTCAGGCCAAGCTTTTCGCGTCGGAAATGGCGACGCGCGTCACGCATCGCGCGTTGCAAGTCTTTGGGGGCTATGGCTATTCAGCCGAGTACCCGGCAGAGCGCCATTACCGAGATGCTCGGATTACCGAAATCTACGAGGGGACGAGTGAGATCATGCGCCTAGTCATTGCTGGGCAGGTACTGAAGGAAGCAGCGGCGACCAACGCGAGCTAGCCGACTGGCAACCGTTCAGGGGGGCATTTTGCGAAAATGCCCTCCGAACGGTTACTGTTGAGTCTCGGTAGTGATGTGCGGTACTTTGAACCAGTAATGCTGCACTTTAGGGGTTTCACGTCCGGGTGCGTCCGCCCCGGACCCTGCGCTCGGTCTGCGCTGCGTACAGCGCGTCTCGTCCTGGACGGTGCCCGAAGGGTCGTGCTCGTAGGTACGGTGGTTGCGCTTGTGCCCTTGCACAGTAGGTGCTCGCGGGCGCGCGTCGAGTCGATGACCGTCATGAATGAGGGTGTTGCACTCGCGCGGCGCAAGAACTTCCCTGAGGCCATTGAAAAGCTGAGCGAAGCCAAGGCCAAAGACCCGCGCAACTTCGACGCCCTCTTCAACCTCGCTCAGGTGCATTTGGAGATGGGCAATCTTGAAGCGGCCAAAGCCGCGCTCGAGGAAGGTGCGCAAGCCCAAGGGGACGACCCGCGGGTGCACGAGAAGCTAGGCACCGTACTGCTGGAACTCGGACGGTTCGAGGCCGCAATACCTGTGTTCCAGCGCGCGCTAACGCTAGACGCACAGCAGCCTCGGGCGCACTACAAGCTTGCGCAGGCCTTCACCGAGGTTGGTAAGGATCAGGACGCGCTTGAGGCGCTCACGCAGGCTGCCAAAACGGGCAAACGCTTCCTTCCGGCTTTTTTATTGCTCGGTCAAAAGTACCACGCCTTTGGATTCTCTGACCATGCGCTGCGGGTTTACGATAGTGGCCTGGCGGCGGCGGTCGCCGGTTCCGAGGAGGCGGCGACCCTTCACTATTTGAAGGGTAACGTCTACCGGGACGGACATCAGAACGGCCAGGCCCTCGCCGCCTACGATCAGGCTCTGGAGTTGGTGCCCACGATGGCGAATGCGCTTTTCTCTAAAGGCTGGCTTTTGGCCGATATGGAGCGAGGTCAGGAGGCGATCACCGCACTTGAGGCCTTCCTTAAGTACAAGGGCCAAAGTCCTCCCCACTATGTGTCGGCGGCCAGCGAGCGCCTGTCGCGGCTAAGCGCGAGTCTCTAGCCGATTGAAGAAAGGTCCGAAGCCCCATGAGTGCGAGCAATCTTGCAGAGTTAGATGCCTCGATTGAGAAGTTTCAGGCGCAACGGCGCTGGTCCGATGTGGTGCGCTGTCTACTGGCCAAAGTCGATCTGTTTGAGACCGACGGCGACAAGGTTGACGCCCTAATTGAGGCGGCGACGGTGCTCACAGAAAAGGCCAACAATCACGGGGAAGCGCTCAAGATTTGGGAGCGTGTGCTTGAGGTCGATGCGCGCCATGCCCGCGCGAAAACCGAGGTGCGCGCACTCGCCGAGAAGCGTCACGACTGGAAACGTGTGGTCCAGGTCATGCGGCTTGACGCCGATCAAACCGATGACGCCGGCGACAAGCTCGTACTTCTCGTTGAGATCGCGCATGTGGCCACCGAGCGTTTGCGACGACCCGACGCCTGTATAGAGGCGTGGGAAGCGGTCTTCGCGATCGATGAAACGCATCCTGAGGCGCTTGAGCAGCTCTCGATGCTCTACAAGCGCACGGCAAACTGGGAGCCTCTCGCGCGCGTGCTCCAGTCCAGGGTGGAACTGCTGACGCAGGAGGATGAGCTCAAGGCGGCGCTGCAGGAACTGGGTTTATTGCTCGCGGACAAACTCAATGACGAGGCGGCATCGGCGGAGGTTTACCGTAAACTTCTCGCGATTGACCCCGACGACCGACGGGCGCAGGAACAGTTCAAGCGTCGTCTTGTTTCACTCGCGCGTTGGGATGAGCTTGAAGCGTTCTTTTCTGAGAGCGGACGCAGTGACGAGTTGATTCGTATTCTGGAGCGCGAAGGTGAGCGCGAGGACGCCGAACCGACGGCACGCGTTGAAGCCTTGCTGCGGGGCGCGCGGCTTTGGACAGAGGACAAGCAGCGTCCCGAGCGCGCCATCCGGCTCTATGAACGGGTGCTTGAAGTTGACCCGGATGAGGCCACTGCGGCACGAGCGTTGCTCGACCACTACCGTGAGGCAGGTCCCGAGACGTCACTGGTTGCTGTTCTCGACGTGATCGCTGCGGATGAGAAGAGGGCTGGCAACGCGTCTCAGGCCATCGCGCTGCTCGATGAAGCGGCGCGCCTTACCGAGTCGAAGCTCGATGATTTAGATGAAGCGGCGAAGCGCTTCGGTGCGCTGGTTTTGGTGTCCGGCGCTCAACGGGTATTCGTTGAGCGCTACGTGAGTCTGATCGGCCGTCTTGAGGCCTTCAGTGCAGGTGTGACGCTACTCGGGGAGGCCTTGGCTGCGGTCTCGGCGTCCGAGCCCGAGTTGCGCGCGGACCTCGAGGTGGAAATCGCGAGCTTCAAGGCGCGCTTGGGTTCGGGATCCGAAGCGATAACGTTGCTGCAGCAAGTCATCGCTACCTTCCCTTCGCATACGCGCGCGCTTGTATTGCTCTGCGAGGAGCTTAAGCGCGCCGAGCGTTTCAGCGAAATCGAGCCGCTCTATCGTGAGCGCCTGGAGCAAGAAGCGGCACCGGAAGTGCGCGAACAGTTGCACCTTGAGCTGGCGAAGATGTTGGCCGGGCCCCTGAACTCGCCGGACAGAGCAGAGCAAGTCTACCGCGACCTTCTGCTCGAATCTGCAACGGAGCAGGCATGGCTAGGCCTTGCGGGGTTCGGACAAGAGAGCGATAGGCCGGACCTTGTCGCCGAAGCACTTGAGGCACTGCTCGCCAGCGAGTCTGAAGTCGAGAAGCGTGCCGCCTGGGCGGCACAGCTAGCTCGAGTCTATGCAGACAAGCTTGAAAAACCCTTCAAAGCGCTCGTTGCGTTGGAGGAGGAGTCTGGCGAGCAGCTAGCAACACAGAGCGAGGCGCTGAGCGTCCTGAGGTCCCTGGTTGACGTTTCGGAGACGCGCCTCGGCGCGGCGCAGTTGCTCGTGGCCCTCGGCGGGCTTCGCCGCGACGAATCCGATGTGGTTCTGGGACTCGAGGTTCTCGCGGCGGAGGGCGTCTCTTTCGAGGTGCGCGAAGACGCTTGGCTGAGCTTGATTGACGGAGACCTGCGCCGCGAAAGTGAAGTCGCCGCGTTTGCCCGGGCGTGCAAGGCGCTCAAAGCGCTGCCCGCGAGTGCAACGCTGCTCGACCGTGCGAAAAGTCTAGCGCTTGAGCCAGATCAGCATCGTGTTTTGGTGTCCGAGCTCGGCGCACTTGGCGCTTCCGATGAGGATGTCGCCCTGCGGCGTAAACTCCTTCAATCAGCGGCACAGATCGCCGAAGTGGCATTGGAAGATACGGCCGCAGCCTTCGAACTGCTCGAAGCGGCAGCTCGCCTCGACGATGTGGACGAAGCGTTGCTGGCGGAGGTCATGCGACTTGCGCAGGGTTTGGGGAAGTCCGCGGCCTTTGCTGGCTTTGCTCGGCAACGCGCCCGGCTGGTGGAGTCCCCCGAAGCAGCGGTGGCCCTGCTGCTGACGGCCGGCGACGTTTACCTCGACGAAGTGAAGGATGAAGAGGCGGCCGCTGAAGTCTTTGGCCAGGCCCTCGACCTAAGCCCTCAGGCCGTTGAGGCTGCGCATCGGCTAGCGGGATTGCGCCGGCGCCAGGGCAACTGGTCTGGTCTGGTCGAGGTCTTAGAGCTTTGCATCGACCGCGTTGAAGACCCTGAAAGCCGCATCGATTACCTTCTCGAGCTGAGCCAGGTTCGTCGTGAGCACCTATCGGACGTCGAGGGGGCGATCCAGAACCTGCGCGCGATTCTCGAACTCGACCCTTCCTTCGAGCCGGCGGTCGCAGCACTCGAATCGTTACTCGACGGTGCGAGTTACGTGTTGCCGCTGGCCGAGGTGCTTGAGCCCGTGTACCGCGTCCAGGGCAACTTCGAGGGCATGCTGGGCCTTTACCGGCGTCAGCTCAGCCAAGTGGTGGACCCCGAAGGGCGTTTGGCGCTCTTCTTAAAGGTGGCCGAGGCGGAGGAGCTCGGGCTTGGGAACTCCCGCGGCGCCTATGAAGCCATGGCCACCGCACTTCGGGAGGAACTCGACCCGCGCATCGTGGTTGATCACGTCGAGCGCTACGCGGCGGACCTGGGCGTATTCGCTGAGGTTGTAGGTCTCTACGAAAGCTGCGCTCAGAGCTTCCAGGACCAAGTGCTGGCGGCGGAGCTTTACGCCCGCGCTGCGCACATTGCGAGCGACATCCTCGGCGATGTCGATAAGGCGAGCGAGCTTTACCAGAACGCGCTGCGCTGTGACCCGGCGCAACTCAGCGCACTTGAGGCGCTTGAGCAGCTTTTCGAAGCGTCTGCGCGCTTTGAGGAGCTTGCGCAGGTCTTGCTCGGCAAGGGGCAGGCCGCGGAAGACCCTGAGCAACGCCGGCAGGCGCTCATGCGCGCGGCGGCCATATACGAAGACGAGCTTGCGGACTACCAGGCAGCTGGTCGTGCTTACCAGCTGCTTCTCGAGGCGGAGCCCGATGACCTCGAAGTCGTCGACAAAGTGATCGAAATGCTGCTTCTGCTGGAGGCGTGGGACGACGTTTTGTCGGTATACGACCGGCGTCTCGATCTACTTATCGATATCGATGAGAAAAAACGCTCTCTGGTAGAGATCGGCATCATTTACGAGCACGAGCTCGGCGACCTTGAGCGCGCGATCGATACCTACCAAAAGATTCTTGAGATCGACCCCTCTGATGTAGTGGGCATGGCGCGCCTCGACGCGCTCTACCAAGCCTCGGCCAACTGGCCGGAGCTGCTCTCGGTGCTTGAGCAGCGGGCGCACGCGGCTTCCAGCGATGGCGAACTTACGGGTTACCGCTTTCGCATTGCGGAGATCTGGCGCACACAAATGGATGAGGCGCTGCGAGCGCTCGAACTCTATCAGGAGATTTTCGACACGATGGGCGCCCACGCGCCCACCAAGCGCGCGCTAGAAGACATGTTGCAGGCGGGACAGGAACCGGGTCGCGTGTCCGCGTTGCTGCAGCCCGTGTACGAGGCGGAGGGTGCGTGGCCGGCGGTGGCGCAGGTGTTGACCTTGCGGGCAGCGCACGAAGAAGACCCAGTCGAAAAACTCGAACTACTCAGCTACCTCGCGCAGGTGTGCGACGTGCAACTCGGCGACGAGGCCCGCGCTTTTTCCCATTATCTCGAGGCCTTGGCGATCGATCCGGGGAGCGAGCACCTTTTGCAATCGCTCCAAGGCCTTGCCGTTCGGGGAGACCGTTTCGTGGCGCTTGGAGACGGCGCCTTAGCGGAAGCGCAGCGTCAGGCGAGTCGCGATACGGTAGCGGCAGTTGATCTCGCGCTCGTGGCTGCGAAGGCCTTCAGCGAAGTCGACGAATCCATCGAGCGGGCGGTTGAGGCGTACGAAGTGGTGCTCTCGCTCGACGCCAATCATCTCGACGCACTGCGTGCGCTTGCCGAGCTGCACGAGCGTCAGGGCCGCTGGGAGCCGGTCGTACGATGTGTCCAGATGCAGATCCCTCTCGTCACCGACCCTGACGAGGAACTCAGGCTTCGTTTTCGGAGTGCCCAGCTCCGCGAGCGCTGTCTGGGTGATCATCTCGGCGCCATTGAGCAGTACAAGGAGATTCTCGCGCTCGCGCCCGAGCACGCTCAAGCGCGCTCAGCCCTCGAGCTGATGCTGGCGGAGGGTACGGAGGTTGCGGTGGTCGCGGATGCGCTCGAGCCGGTCTACCGCATGCACGGTGACTGGCAAAAGCTCGCTTATCTGCGTGAAGTCCTGTTGAACACGACAGCGGCGCCAGCCGAGCGGCTCCCTCAGCTTCGGGCGCTCTCAGACCTATATCGCGATGCTTTGCTGGACGAGCATGCATCGTTCGAGTGGCTCCAGCGTGCGCTTTCCGAGGCGCCGGAAGATGAAGACCTAGTGCTGGAAGTCGAACTTCGAGCAGAGGCGCTCGACGCCTGGAGTCAGCTTGCGAACACCTACGCAGACATCGTTCAGGCTTCGGGAGCAAGCGGTCTGCGAGTGGCCTACGGCATGCGGCTCGCCTCGACCTATCTCGTGCATCTTGGCGATGCCTACCGTGCGGAGTCGACCTTTCGCTTCGTCCTGTCGCAGGACGCAAATCACAGCGAGGCGCTTAAAAGTCTCGAAGGCATCTACCGCGAAAGCGATGCGCACAGTCCACTTGTCGCCGTCTTGCGCCGCCGTCTGGCGTCAGAAAGCGACCCAGAAGAGCGCCAACAGTGTCTGGCGGCGCTCGGGCATACCCTAGCGGCAGGGCTGGGAGATTTTGCGGGCGCAGTGGCCGCCTACGAAGAGCTGCAAAAAGATGCATGGAGCGACGATGTTGAGACGCTTGCGCCGCTGAAGTCCGTGTACGCGCAGGTGCAGGACTGGAATGCCTACCTCGGCGTCATTGAGCGAGAAGCGCAGCTGGTACTCTCCGAGGATGCGCGCGCGGAGCTTTTGGCCGAGGCAGCCATGGTGTGTGAATCACTGACGGGCGACCAGGGGCGGGCAGTGAACTACTGGAGGCAGGTTCTAGAGCTTCGGGGCGATACAGCGGAAGCGCTTAACCGTCTCGGCAATCTCTACGCGCTTGCCGGTAACTGGCGGGACCTAAGCGATGTCCTTGAGCGCGAGGCGGCGGCCGCCTTTGACGACAGTCACCGCGTTGCAGTACTCGCCGACCTAGCTCGCCTTTGGAGCGACAAACTTGGCCGTGAACGCAATGCGCTAGAGGCCTGGGAACGCGTCCTCGATATCGACCCTGCGCACTTTGAGGCGCTAGACGCCCTCGCCGAAACCTATCGCCGTCAAAACATGACCTTCGAGCTTGTCGATTGCCTCCTGCGGCAAGTAGCGGCAGGTGACCCGGAGCGACATGGGCCTAAGCTCGCAGACGCCTACGAAGAACTCGGAAAGCTTTACGCGGGTAGCGAGCTCGCTCAGCCCGCGGAGGCGATTGAGGCCTACGTCTCGGCACTTGAGTACGATCCTGCTCGCCTCGATGTGCTTGAAGCGCTCGAGCGTCTCTACGTTGCAGAGGAAGACTGGCGTGGCCTGGTGGACGTTAAGCTGCGTCGCGCCACCGTCCACCCCGACCCAACACGTGCCCTCGCTGAGGTCAGCGAGGCTGCGGATTTGGCGCAAGGCCGCTTAGAGGACCGCACGCTAGAGCTCGAAGCGGTGCGACTGTGGCAGGAGCGAGACCCGCGCTCGCGGGCCGTATTTGACCGCATGATCGGTCTGTTTCGCGCGCTTGGTCGTCATCAAGACTCCGTCGATGCATACCTGGTTCGGATCGATGGCGAGGAGCGCGCCAAGGAGCGTGCAGCGCTGCTGCGCGAGCTTGGTGGGGTGTACGCCGACGACCTTGGAGAGGTCGACGGTGCGCTCCAAGCCTTCAACCTGGCCTGGGCGGAGCGGTACGACGACTCGGAAACGCAGGCTGCCATCGAGGAGTACGCCCGGCGCCATGAGCGCTGGAGTGAAGTGCTCACCGCGGCAAACGAGACACTCGAAAGCTTGTCCGACGAGAGTGAACGCATTGCGGTGTGTTTGGCCTGTGCCCGTTGGTACGGGCAGGAGCTTGCGCACCCCGAGTACGCGTTGCCCTACTACGAGCAGGTGCTCGCTATCGATGCAAACAACCTGGCTGCGGCACGGCAGATGGTTGATTTGTATCGGCTGACCCAGCAGTGGCAATTGATGGGCGAAACGCTGACGCGGGTCGTGGACCTCGCGCCGAGCGCCGACGATAAAGCCAATGCACTGTTGGAGCTCGGGCTGCTGTGTTCGCAGCAGCTCCAGATGCACGAACAAGCGGAGGCCTACTACGCGCAGGCCTTGCGACTAGATGCCAACAATGTTTCGGCGGCGGCGGCGCTTGAGCCCATCTACGAGGCGCGCGGCCAGTGGAATGAAGTCAAGGACATGCTGGAGAGGCAGGTTGCCAATCAAGAACCCAGCGAAGCATGGTATGAAGCTTCGCTTCGGCTCGGACGCATTCTTGAGACGCAGTTCAATGACGCAGCCTACGCGGCGCAACTCTACGAAGCGGCGGTTGTCTACAAGCCGACGGATCTCGAGACCGCGCACGCGCTGGAGCGTTCGCTCTCGGCAGAGCAGCGATGGCGTGAGCTCGCGAGTCTGTACGACCGCATTGTCGAAAACATTCCGATTGAGCGGGAACAGGTGCGCGCGCTCATCGCGGCGGCCGATTTATGGAGGGAGCAGTTCCTCAAGCCTGACGAGGCCGTGCAGCGGCTGGAAGCTGCACTCGAGATCGACCCAAGCAGTGAGGTGGCACTCTCGACGTTGGTCGAGGTGCATCGAAGTCGCGCGGATTGGACGGCCGCCCTCGACTGTCTGAGCCGACGGGTGCACAGCACCGCGGACCGCCACGAACAGGCGCGCTGGTACCGGGAGATGGGCGCCATCGCACGGGATGGTCTCGGGGATGCGGAGCGCGCGCTTGATGCGTACCTTGCCGCACTTGACCGAGAAGGTGATAGCGAGGAAACGCTTTCTGCCCTCGCGGAAGTCTACGCTCGCTTAAACGACCATTCTGGATGTCGCGACATGCTCGCCGAGCTTATCCGGCTCTCGGACTCGCCGGAAGAACGCATTGAACTTCAGCTGCGTCTCGGACGACTGCTGCTCGACAAGCTGGAAGACGAGCCGGCTGCGCTTGAGGTATTTCAGTCGGTTCTCGACCAGAATCCTGGACATATTGGCGCCCTCGCAGCGTCGCGCTCCATCTACGCTGCACGTTGCGACTGGCATGCCGTGGCGCGGCTGCTCGGCGAGGAAGCGGCAGCGCACGAGGCGCCAAGGCATGCCGCCCGTTCACTTGTGGAACTCGGGGATACTTACCAATATCGCCTGGGTGACGAAGCGAATGCAAAACGCGCTTACGAGGAGGCGCTGGCATTAGACGAAGGCTGCACCGCGGCGATGGCACCGCTCGCAGAGTATTTCAACAAGGATGGCGAGTTTGAGCGCGCGCAGGCGCTGCTTGCTCGGCTGATTCCACGCCTTCAAGAGGACGACGGTGACGACCGTCGCGTCGAGCTGCTCAAGCTTCAAGGCCGGGTCGCTACCGAGCTCAGCGACGCTCACACCGCCGCCGTCGCCTACGCGCGTGCCCTTGAGCTCAGCAAAGAACCCGACCTGGAAAGCCAGCTTGGTCTCGCGCGGGCGAAGCACGGGCTTGAGGCGTGGGAAGAGGCCTTTAAGGCATTTCAGGCAGTGCTCGTGCACTTTCGCGACGAACTCGCGCCGGACGAGCGCGCCGGGGTGTTCTTTAGCCTGGGCGAGGTGCTGCGCGCGCAGGGTGAGCGGCGCAAAGCGCTTAACATGTTTGAGAAGGCGCTGGACGATTGGGCGGACTACGCCGAAGCGCTGAACGCGATTGTCGAACTCTACGAGCAGGGGCAGCAGTGGAATCAAGCTATCCATTACTTGGAGCGCCTCGTCGAGACGGCAGAAGTGGAGGCGGGCGTTGGGCACCTGCTGCACGTGGGCGAGCTTTGGGAACAAAAGCTGCGCAATCCCGCCAAGGCTGCGGAGGCCTATGAGCGCGCGGTCGACCTCGACCCGGCGGACCACCGAGCGCTGCACAAGTTGCTTGGCGTTCTGCAGAGTCAACGAGAATGGGACCGTGTTGTCGATACGATCCAGGCAATTGCAGACACCGAGGACCGTATTGAGGCGAAGGCGAAATATGTATATACAGCGGGCGTCATTCTGCGTGATGAACTCAAGCGGCCTGACGAAGCGCTTGCTCGCTTCGCCGATGCGTTAGACATTGATCCGGCACAACTCAAGCCCTTTGAAGCCATCAATAAACTGCTGACGCAGCGTCAGGACTGGAAGGGTCTTGAGCGTGCTTTCCGAAAAATGCTGCATCGTGTCGTGGGACAGAGCAATGCGGAACTCGACCAGAATCTGTGGCATAACTTAGGGCTCATCTATCGAGATAGGCTGCAGAACTTTGCGTCCGCATGCGAGGCCTTCTCTATGGCTGTCGCAGCTAGGCCGAACGATCTCGATGACCGAAAAATCCTGGCAGAGCTTCTGGAGACCATGCCCGGGAAGGAGGGCGAGGCGATTGAGCAACACGAGGCGATCATCCGGCTGTCGCCTCAACGCCTAAAATCTTACCAGTCTCTCTACCGACTGCACCAGTCGCTTGGGCACCAGAAAGAAGCCTCAGCTATCGCAAAAGTGCTTTCCTTTCTCGGCCACGCGGACGCAGACATGCAGGCGAGTGCAGCCGCCGCCCAGACCAAGACACTGTTAGAGGCAACGCGCACGCTACCCGCCGACTTCTGGTTCAAGGTCTTGCCCCATCCCGACGAGGACCTTTTCCTTGGGAAAATGCTCGAGGTGGTGGCGCCTGCAGTGATGCAGCTCCGCAGCGTGAGCGACAAGCAAATCGGCTTGAGCAAGAAGCACTGGATCGACCCCGCAACGTCGACAGTGCTGTTCGCTCGCGTGTTCAAGGAGGCTGTGGATCGCCTGTCTATCGGATTTTCGCCGCGCTTGTTCGCTAGAAGCGACGTGAGTCTCGCGCTTGCGCTAGTGCCCGGGTCGAGTCCGCCGGCGGTGATCGCGGGTTCACAGTTGCTTTCGGGAAGGACGCCCGCGGAGCTGGCCTTTTATATCGGCATGACGCTGGCTTACTTCCGTCCGGAGCGTTTCGTGCGCACGCAGCTTTCGAGCAGTAGCGAGGTGAAAGCGGTGCTTCTCGCGGCGCTCGTGCTTGCGGGACTTGCACCGGCTGAGGGTCAGCCCGCTGAGCTTGCGACTCAGCTGGGGGGGGTGCTGCAAACGTCGCAGAGAGAAGCCTTGAACCGGGTGGCGAAAGCGTTTTCTGCACACGAAGGCGGCCGAGCGGACGTTAAGGCATGGTTGCGAGGTGTCGAAATGACCGCCGTACGCGCGGGCCTTGTCGCGTGCGGTGACGTACGCGTCGCTGCAGCCGTGGTTCAAACCCTTCCCTCGTCAGGTCCAAACGACCCGCCTGCGGCAGAAAAACTCGCAGAGTTGCTCGCGTTTTCTATTTCGAGAGAATACTTCGCCGCACGTGAGGCGCTGGGACTCTAGCGCAGGAGTGCAGGAGCGCTGCGCGGGCGGCGCAGGATGATACCTTCGCTTACGCTGTGGTAAGGAGACCGCGCGAGGGACCAGTGGAGCGAGTACATAGCGGCGATGAACTTGCAAAAGTGCCAGCGTTTGAGGCGGTCTGGGATGAGGCGGCGCTCGCGGCTTCGGCCCGTCGCCTCGCCGCTTGTCTAGAGCTGCCTGCTTACGTTTCGCTTCGCGGGCCGATAGGCGCCGGCAAGACAACTTTCGTGCGCTTCCTGGCAGAAGCGTTGGGCTGGGAGGCCAGCGACGTACGGTCTCCGTCCTTTTCCCTGGTGAATACCTATGAGGGCTCGAAGACGCTTATACACGTAGACCTTTATCGCCTGGCAAGTGCCCGTGATGTCGCGCTTCTCGATTTGGACGACGTGTTCGAAGGGTCGACGCTTTTGTGCGTAGAGTGGCCCGAAGTTGGTGCGGGGGTACTTCCCCCCTGGGACCTTGATTTTGAGTTCTCTCCCGGGAGCGCGGAAGGCTTGCGCGGGGTGCGCGGCCAGGCTGGGACTTGGTTGGGTGCGCGCGCCCTCGAAGCGCTTCGGAGCGGGGAGGGCGCGGCTCACTTTCGCAGGGCATCCAGGTCCGCTTCATCTGAGAGTGGATGACGCCTGGGTCATGATTGGGCGCGTTGTGAGCTGAAGTGGGTCCACCTTTGGCGAAATGCTCCTTCGGGGTACGCGCCGCGTTGCTAAAGGGGCTGACCCTTGGTACCACTCCGAGCGCATGCCCAGGCGCGACGACCTCAGAAAAATCATGTTGGTGGGCTCGGGTCCCATCGTTATCGGCCAAGCGTGCGAGTTCGATTATTCGGGGACGCAGGGCGCGCAGGCGCTCAAGGAAGAGGGCTACGAGGTAGTTCTTGTCAACTCGAATCCGGCGACGATCATGACGGATCCGGGGGTCGCGGATCGAACTTACGTCGAGCCTTTGCAACCCGAGGTTCTGGAAGCGATCATCGAGCGGGAGCGGCCCGACGCGCTTTTACCCACATTGGGTGGACAAACAGCGCTCAACCTTGCTCTCGAGCTTGCCGAACGCGGCGTTCTTGAGCGCTACCAGGTTGAGCTGATTGGCGCGCGTCTCGATGCCATCCGCAAGGCCGAAGACCGAGCGCTCTTCAAGGCGGCGATGGAGCGCATTGGCCTGCAGTGTCCCCGCGCTTTCGTAGCCCGTTCACTGGAGGCAGGACGCGAGGCCGTAGAGAGCATCGGCTTCCCAATCATCCTCAGGCCCTCCTTTACCATGGGAGGCAGCGGTGGCGGGATCGCTTACAATGCCGAGGAGTTTGAGCAGAAGCTGCTCTGGGCGCTCAAACAGAGTCCGACGCACGAATGTCTCATCGAAGAAAGCGTGCTCGGCTGGAAGGAGTTTGAGCTAGAGGTCATTCGCGACCCCGCGGACAACTTTATTGTGGTGTGCACCATCGAGAACATCGATGCGATGGGTGTCCACACGGGTGACTCTGTGACGGTGGCCCCTGCCATGACACTCACTGACCGTGAGTTCCAGCGGCTGCGCAATGCGGCCAAAGCGGTCCTTATTGAAATCGGCGTCGATACGGGGGGCTCAAACGTTCAGTTCGCGCTCAATCCTACCGATGGCCGCATCGTTGTCATCGAGATGAATCCTCGGGTCTCACGCTCGAGCGCTCTGGCGTCTAAAGCGACGGGCTATCCCATCGCACGTATCGCCGCCAAACTGGCGGTGGGCTACCGCCTCGATGAGCTGCGTAACCCTATCACCGGTACCAGCGCAGCTTTCGAACCTGCAATCGATTACGTCGTCACTAAAGCGCCGCGCTTTGCGTTCGAAAAGTTTGAAGGAACGGACCCTCGTCTTGGAACGCAAATGAAGTCCGTGGGCGAAGCGATGTCGCTTGGCCGGACGTTTCGGGAGTCTTTTCAGAAGGCTCTAAGGTCGCTTGAGCTCGGTCGTGATGGGCTTGTTTCGCTTGAAGCGCGCATGGACTACCTGAAGCTTGCGGAGGCGGTACGCGCCAGTCGGCTCCGAGGCACGCCACTTTCACTGAAGTCGTGCCTGCGGCTACCCGCAGACCTTCAGGGATTCTCGCTTGCGCCACAGAGCGGAGGCACGCCCGACACTGGCGGCGAACGCCAGCCTGATCCTGAAGAACTCAAGGCGGCATTTGCGGAGATTCTCGCGACGCCGCTCGCGGACCGTTTGTGGTATCTCGGCGATGCTCTGCGCGCGGGCATGAGCCAGTCCGATATCGTTCGGGTTTCTGGAATTGATCCCTGGTTTGTTGCTGAGTTCGGCGCAATTATCGCCATCGAACGCGCCATCCAGCGTGAGAGCACAAGTGTGGTTCGGAACGCGCGACTTCTCCGGGAAGCACGTCAGTCCGGCTTTTCCCGCCGACACGTGGCTCGTCTTTCGGGATGTAGCGAGGCGGAAGTGCTAACGGCCGAACGTGAGGCAGGTATTGAGCAGGGCTACCTGGCAGTGGATAGCTGCGCAGCGGAGTTTCCTGCAACGACGCCCTACTTCTACGGCACCTTTAGCGGCGAGAGCGAAGCCGCGCCGCCCGGCGATCTTAAGGAGTCATCACCACAGACGGTGGTCATTCTTGGCGGCGGGCCCAACCGGATAGGGCAGGGTATCGAGTTCGACTACTGCTGCGTGCACGCATGCCAAGCCTTTCGCGAAGCCGGGCTCCGCACAGTGATGATCAACTGCAACCCTGAGACGGTCTCCACGGACTTTGACACCTCAGATAGGCTCTACTTCGAGCCGCTAACCTTCGAATCTGTTCAACGCATTTGTGAGGTCGAACGTCCTATCGGCGTCGTGGTTCAGTTCGGAGGCCAGACGCCCATCCGTCTTGCACGTGAACTGGAACGCGCAGGCATCCCTCTCCTCGGCACATCGGCGGATGCTACGGACCGAGCGGAGGACAGGGAGCGCTTCGAAGCACTGCTAGAGAAGCTCCAGCTCAAGCGGCCCCAGGGCGCCATCGCGAAGGGAAGCGAGGACGCTTTGCGCGTGGCAGAGACCCTCGGGTTTCCAGTGCTCGTGCGGCCCAGCTACGTCCTTGGCGGTCGCGCAATGGAGGTCGTCACGTCCGTTGCCGAGCTGACCCGCTATCTCGGTGACGCTTTTGCTGAGCTCGAGGAGGTGACCTCACCGACCGTCCTCGTGGACAAGTTCCTCGAACACGCGACAGAGGTTGACGTGGATGTCGTATGCGACGGCACCGACGTCTTCATCGGAGGAATCCAGCAACATATTGAAGAAGCCGGCATCCACTCAGGGGATTCAGCGTTGGTGTTCCCCGCGCACGACTTGAGTCCCGCCGTGACTGAAGCACTCAGTTCTGCGGCCGAGGCACTCGCGCTCGAGCTGGGCGTCATCGGCCTGATGAATGTGCAGTTCGCAGTGCTCGATGAGGTTGTCTACGTTATCGAGGTCAATCCCCGTGCGTCTCGTACCGTACCATTTCTTTCCAAGGCCTCGGGTGTGCCACTGGCGAAGATCGCAGCCTGGGTCATGGCGGGGCGAAAACTAAAGGACATTCCTGAAGCGCGGCCGACGCAGATGAAGTGCGTGACGGTGAAGGAGTCCGTGTTTCCCTTCATCAAGTTCCAAGGTTCCGATGCGCTGCTTGGCCCGGAGATGAGGTCCACCGGCGAGGTGATGGGCATTGGGAAGACGTTTCCGGAGGCATTTCTTAAGGCGATGCTGGGCGTATCAGCTGTGATACCCGAGACCGGAACCGTCCTGATGAGTGTGCGTGATGAAGATAAGCGCTTGGCAAGTGCACTGGGTGTGCGGCTCCAGCGACTAGGATTCTCGATCGCGGCCACCGCTGGCACGGCTGACGCGCTGAGAGCGGAGGGTGTATCCGCGTCGCAGGTGAATAAAGTCGCCCAAGGCAGACCCAACATCGTTGATGGTTTGCACAATGGGAGTTTCCATCTAGTCATCAACACCACCGCGGGTCGGGAGGCGATTCGCGACAGTCGCGAGCTGCGCCGTCAGACGCTGTTGAGTGGGGTGCCTTATTTCACTACGATTCAGGGCGCCTCGGCTGCGGTGGCTGCGCTGGAGACGCGCAAGCAGCCTCTCAGTGTTGTGTCGCTTCAGGAGCTCCACCGCACCTAGCTTCGCCCGAGTGAAACGGCGGTCATGGCAGTGCGCCTACGCACAGTAACAGAACGACTACGCTAATCTTGCGCGCTTCCGCTGCGTGTTCCCGTGGTTGGTGTTAAGGCTTGGTGACGAAGTCGGTTCAAGTCCCTTGGGGCGTGCAACCACATTTAGCTAGCTTGCGCGCTTCCAGGTGTTCACCGTTGAAACCCGGCGACCTTGCATAAGAGATGATTTATGGACCGTGTTCCCATCAGCCCCGCTGGCCTTGAGGCCTTAAAACAGGAGCTTGAATTTTTGCGCAGCGAGCGCCCGAAAATCTCGCGAGAAATCGGCGAAGCGCGCGACCATGGCGACTTGAAGGAAAATGCAGAATATCATGCGGCGCGCGAAAAGCAGGGCATGCAAGAGGCGCGAATTCGCGAAATCGAGGACCGAATCTCTCGGGCGGAGGTCATCGATCCGTCGACGCTTGGCGGAGACCGGGTGAAGTTCGGCGCGCGCGTTTCCCTTGAAGATGTCGATTCCGGCACGTCGGTCACCTACCGGCTAGTGGGCGCCGACGAGGCGGACATCAAGCAGGGTTCGATTTCGGTCACCTCGCCGCTCTCGATGGCGTTAATGAACCGAGAAGTCGGTGACGAAGTCACGGTTCACGCACCGGGAGGCGCCCGGACCTACGAGATAACGGCGATTGAGTGGTAGCCGAAGCATCGAAAACTTTCGGAAGCGCTTGCGCCGAGCCCGATACATCCAGCACGCATGTGCGGCCCGATGACATGAGAGGCGGGTTGCTGTTCCCACGTCTGACGGGCTGTATGCTTGTATCTGAGCGGTTCCTTAAGTAGCGATGCGTGTCAAGGTGGCCAGCGCACTTCCGGAGATGTCGCTCGACGGTGATCCTGAGGGGCACTTGCTGGTGTTCGAGGTGACCCGGGAATGGGGAGGTGTTCGCCTTGACCGCTTTGTCTCTGGCTGCATCCCGCGCCTAAGCCGCAATAAGGCTCAAGACATCATTCGAGCATGCGCCTTCGCCCCTGATGGCAGACGTCGCTATCCTTCCGAGCGGGTTCAGGTAGGCGAGAGCGTGTGTCTTCTTCGACCTCGTCTGCATGAACCTGAGACTCGGGTCGACGTACCCATCCTCTTTGAGGATGAGCGTCTAGTCGTTGTTGACAAGCCCCCTGGGCTTCCGGTGCACCCAAGCGCGACCTACCATCTCCATACACTCACCCAGTGGTTGCGCGACCACTACGGTGAGCCCACGCCCCGCCTTGGACATCGCCTCGACCGTGAAACGAGTGGTATTCTCGTGTGCGCTCGCAGTGCCGAGATCGACCGTCGGATCAAGTACGCATTCGAGCACCGACAAACAGAAAAGGTGTACCTTGCGCTTGTTGAGCGCTGTGTTTTGCCTCAACGCGGTGTCGTTGACCTGCCCCTGCGCCGCGCGCTTGAGGGGCCGCACTACCGGATAGAGGTCGCGGAGCCCGCTCCCGAGGCTGGATGGCAGGCGCGCACCTTCTTTCGTGTCCTCGCAAGTGGGCAGCGGACGCAGTTGGTGGCCCTGCGGCCAGTCACCGGGCGCCAGCATCAGTTGCGGGTGCACCTGGCGGCTCTCGGCTCCTCCATCATCGGCGACAAGCTCTATGGCCCTGAGGGGCAAGCCGCGTTTGATGCTTACACGATGGGGACCTTCGACGACCTTTGGGCGAGTCGATGCGGGGCGGCTCGGCACCTTCTTCATGCTTGGTGGCTCAGTCTACCCGACCCCTCCACGCGTGAGGGGTCGCTCACTTATACAGCGCCCGTGCCTGCGGACATGCAGTCGATTTGGCGGGAACGCGAGGGTGACACCTGGCCACAGCGTTTGCCCAACCCCGCGGACTTTAGCAGAAGCGCGAGCGAGGACGCGGCGACCATGACCGACCCGCTAGTCGCGTGAAGTCGGGGACGGGCTGACGCCGATGCTGTCGAGTTCATCACAGCGGATGATCTCCGGCTCATCGCACGCGAGTTCTTCGGTGCGTGTCGTGCGCTCCTGCGGCGGCGGGGGCTTGAGTGTTGTCCTGGCGGGGTTGTCGCGGGCGAAGGGCGAGAAGCGGGCAAACTCGGCTTCCGGTCCTTGAGCATCGGCGATCAGGTTGGTCCCCAAACTTGCAGCTGCGCTCTCATCGAGCACGAGATCCTCAAGCGAGCGCAGCTCGGAGTCAATCTCTTTGGCCCAGAGCGTCTTCATCATATTGGCAAGTCTTGCTCGCCGGTAGGTGGAGTCAAAGCGTTGCAAAAAGCGCTTTAGCGCCTCGGCGAATGCGGCGGCATTTTCATAGCGCTCTTCCGGCGACTTTGTCATCGAACGGCGAATGATCGCCGCAAGGTCCGATGGAATCGCCGTGTTGATGGCCTCTGCGGGAACAGGAGTCGCTGACCGAACCGCGAAGATAAGGTCAATTTCGTTCCGTGCGCGGAAGGGCGGCCGGCCGGTACAAAGCTCATAGAGCACGGATCCTGCACTAAATACGTCGCTGCGTTGGTCCAGCTTGTGGCCGAAGGCCTGCTCCGGCGACATGTACTTGATCTTGCCCTTGATGATTCCGGTCTTGGTATTGACCCGATTTTGGCGGGCCTTGGCGACACCAAAATCGCAAATCTTGATATGACCGTCATAGGTCGCCAGGATGTTAGACGGACTGACGTCGCGGTGCACGATGTCGAGGCGATTGCCCTGCGCGTCGAGTGCGTTGTGCGCGACATGCAGCCCTGCGAGGACCTTGAGCATGATGTAGGCGACTAGGTCAAGATCGAGCGGCTTGCGTTCGCGCAAGCAAAGGTCAAGCGTCGAGCGCAGGTCTTTCCCGTCGACGTATTCCATGGCGATGAGAATCGAGCTGTCGACATCGACGAGTTCGTAGACCGCTGCGATGTTGGGGTGCCGCAGGTTTGAGACGAGTTTGAACTCGTCCACCAGCATATCGACAAGCTGCTGGTCTTCGACGAAATGCGGGAGAAGCCGCTTTACCGCGACATCCCGACGGTAGCCATCCTGGTCGTAGGTAAACCCACGAAAGATTTCGGCCATACCGCCATAAGCGATGCGGGCGACCAAGTGATACCGACCTACGCGTTTGGTACGACGCATGGTCCTAACGCGACCTTTCGCACACGTCGCGTGGCCCAATCGCATGGTCATCGTTGCTACCGTTGCGTAAGTCCTGGTTAGCCCGCCTAGCCGCCCACTCGACTCGAGGGATCGCCGCGTCTGTCCTCCGCGCCGCGCTGCGACTGCAACAGCTACCGCCGGCGCCCCCTATTCCGTGAGTTCGCAGAAATATGGGCGTCGCGCTTCTGCGATGTTCGCACGCGCGCAAGAGATACGGCGCGGCACTGCATATCGGACGCTGCAGAGGCGAAGCGGTCGGGGCCATAGCGGGCACTTCTACAGATTAACCGGAACCCTCCCGGCGGGTCCAGGTCTTGCGCGATGGCGCCCCGCTTCGCGCTAGGCATGCACTGGCCTTGTGAGGCGTGTCGGTGGCCGGCAGCGGTCGCGCGCTTTCGGCCGCATTTCGCGTATTCGCAAGTTTTGGTCGTGATTCCGTGTCGGTCTTGGTACCCTGGAACTCTATGACTAGGTACCGCATGCGTGCAGCAGCTCGCTCGCCCTTGGGCTTTCGCTTTTCGAGTCTTGCTATGATTGTTGCTACGAGCGCTGGGTTGGCGATCGCGGTCAACCTTGTAGGTTGTGATGGCTGCAAGTCCAAGGATGCCGCAAGCAATGCAGGTAGTGAGGCGACGCCCCTAGTCGCGGCTGAGCCGGCAACTCCCGAAGGAGCGCCTGTTGAAGCGGCGCCGACGAAGGACGATGAGGCGCTCGAGCCGGAGGTCGTGACCGACGGGTATGAGGTCAAGTCGCACGTCGACCTTCCGTATCCCAAGGGTGAGCCTCAAAAGTTTTCCGTCGAGATTCGTGGTCGCGGTGAGTGGCACGTCAACGTCGAATACCCTTTCGCGCTTACGCTGAGGTCCGACGCCGGTATCGAGCTTCCGGTCAAAGAACTCACGCAAGCCGACGCGGCTGAGTTCACCGCGGACGTCGCGCGTTTCGATATACCCTTTACGATGAAGGATGCAGGGGACGGCTGCGTTTACGTCGAGGCAGATTTTGCTGTGTGCACGAAAGAGAACTGCCTGCCTGCCACGGAAACGATTCGCGTACCGCTGGCCTCAAAGTAATGGGTTGTGGCCGCTTGCCTGCGGGTGATTAAGGAAAGCGCTATGTCCATCGAAAGTATCACCGATGCGGTTGCTCGCGCCTTCGAGGCCCAAAAACGGGTCCTAAGCTTCAACGAATACCTGGAGGAGTGCGCTGCGCATCCCCAGCGGCACCTTCGCGACGCGCCCAGTTACCTCAAGGATTGCTTCGATCACTTCGGCGCGTACGAAGTCAACACGCCCCTGGGTGCTCAACGTCGCTTTCGTATCTTTGACGGCGACGGGAACGCGCCTGCTACTGCGGACGCGGAACTGACGCTGGTGGGCCACGAAGCCGTACAGCAGGCGGTGTATCAAAGCGTTGAATCGTTCGTCAAGCTCGGCCGTGCCAACCGGCTAGTCCTGCTACACGGCCCGAACGGTTCGGCGAAAAGTACGCTGGTTTCGTGCATGATGCGCGGGCTTGAACGCTACTCTGCTCTGGCCGACGGTGCGCTCTACACATTCTCCTGGGTATTTCCGGTAGGGCATGAAGACAAGCACATCGGATTTGCGGCGCTTCACTCCACGTCCGCGCAGCTTTCGACCTATGCACACCTGCCGGACACACAGCTAGCGGTGAAGCTCAAGAGTCCGCTTCGCGAGCATCCGTTGCTGCTGATGCCCACCCGTGAGCGCCAGGCGTGGATAAAAGAGGCTTACCAAGGTCGTGAGATTCGCATCCCGCGCATGCTGTGGGAGGGCAATCTCGGTCACAACAATCAGCAGATTTTGGAAGCCTTGCTGGTTGGCTACCAAGGGGACTTTCAACGTGTGCTCGCGCATGTCCAGGTCGAGCGCTTTACGCTTTCTAGGCGATTTCGTCGGGGTATGGTGTCGCTTGGGCCGCAGCTATCGGTCGACGCTCGTGAACGACAGATCACCGCCGACCTGTCGCTCCATGCGTTGCCCGCATCCCTATCCGCACTGGCTCTTTTCAACGTCGAGGGGCCGCTCCCGGACGCGAGTCGCGGGGTTATCGAGTTTAGCGACCTTTTGAAGCGGCCCATCGACGCATGGCGCTACCTTCTGACGGCCGTGGAAACCTCGGAGGTGGCGTTGACGACAAGCAACTTGCCCCTCGATTCGGTCATGCTTGGAACCTCGAATGACCTCCACCTTGAGGCATTTAAGCAACATCACGAATACCTGTCTTTTAGGGGTAGACTCAGGCTCGTGCGGATGCCCTATCTGCTCAATGTACATGATGAGGAGGCGGTGTATGCCACTCAGGTCGCGCCTAAACTCGCGTGCCACATCGCTCCGCACGCGCTCCACATGGCCGCGACTTGGGCGGTACTGACGCGGCTGAAGCGTCCGCTCTCCGAGCGCTATCCGTCGGCAAAGCTCGGGCAAATGGTGTCGTCGCTGTCTCCCATGGAAAAAGCGAAGTTTTTTGCGAGCGACGAGCTGCCTCGGCGTTTTGATGCACAAGCAGCCGCCGAGCTACGGGCCGCGAAGCTACTCGTTGCGGACGAGTGCGCTGCGGATGCGGACTATGAAGGCGGCAGCGGCATGTCGCCGCGCGACATGCTTCTCGTCCTTATCGATGCAGCCGATAGACCGGGATTCGAAGGCCTGTCTCCACTCGCCATCTTACGCAGCCTTGAAGACTTTTGCAGACGTAGTGACCATGCCTTCCTCAAGCTGGAGCCGGAGAATGGTTACTACGACGCAACGGGGTTCATCGCGGAAGTGCGACAGCTCTGGCTCGACCTTGTGGAGGCGGATGTTCGCCACGCCCTGAAGCTCGTGGAGGAGGGAAGTGAGCTTGAACGCATGCATCGCTACCTCCAGCACGTGTCCCAGTCACTGAAGCGCGAGAAGGTGCGCAACCCGGTGACCGGTGTCTTCGAAGACCCTGACCAAGATTTCATGGCGCACATCGAACATCAACTCGATATCAAGCGCGGTGAAAGCTTCAGGCAGGATTTGATGAGTCAAGTGGCGGGCTGCGCGATGGGCACGGAAGACGCCGCGGCATCGATCGATTCCGTGCTGCAGCCCTTCGCGGACCGTCTCGAGCAGGCATTCTTCGAGGAACATCGGGCGACGTTGGGGCGCGCAGTCCACTCGCTTATCTTGCGACTGTCCCCCCAGGACAGTGAGGTGGACAGCGCAAGTCTTCCGGGCGACAGCATTCCGCCCGGTGGCGTGGACCGGGCGCTAGAGACTATGCTCGCGTCAGGCTACAGCCATTCAAGCCTACGAGACGCGCTGACCGAACTTGAGCGCGCGCGGTTCGCAGACTGATGACCAGCCACTGAGTGCAAGCGCTGTTCTGAACGCGCGCTTTTTCGGCCTCATCCGTGTCTAGGTGGGGTGGCGAAAAGCTGCACACAGTCATCATGCACGAAGGCTAAGGCGTAAGGCGCAAGAGAAGTATACGGAACGGAGCAATGATTCACGGAATAGGGACGGACCTCTGTGATACGAGACGCATTCAGCGCCGCGTAGCCGCAGGTCGGCATGGTGCACTTTTCCGTAGGGTCCTCACCGACGCGGAAGTGAGATACTGTGAAGCGGCACCTCGTGCCGCGCACGCCTTCGCAGCGCGCTTCGCCGCGAAAGAGGCGTGGCTCAAGGCGGCGTCGGTTCCACGGGGCGTGGCGCTGCGTGAGATCGAGGTAGTGCGCGCGAGCAATGGTGCACCGGAGATTAACGTACATGGACGCGCGCGCGACTTCTGCGTGCTCCGAAAAATTACGCGAACGCTGGTGACACTAAGCCATGACGGCGACTATGCTGTGGCAACCGTGCTCCTGTTAGCCGAAGGATAGACTGCGCAACCATGGGTCTCCAAAGGGGGGCACGTTTGCTGGATGACTCGTGGTTTTTGGGGGAACGACTCAGACGTACTTGTGTTAGCGTAGGGCGCGAAGGCGGCTACTCGTGGCGCCGATGGTGGCTTGCGCAGTAGCCACTTTTCTGGGAGCCGAATCTCCGCGAGTTCGCTGTACATAGCTTGCGTTAAGCTACGCGAGGCGCACATAGCAACAGCGCAATGCGCGCGGCTTTTCTGTTGCACTTGCGTCGCCCAAAAAAGGACTTGAGTTGCAGCGCGAAGTTGGGCCTCGGTCTATCTGGCGCGTTGGAACGACACTTGCTGCTCTCGAAAGCTCCGATGCTTGCCTCACCCCAACGCGTATGTGACCGAATCTTCATGCTGCGCGCAGAGCGACACTTTGCGCAGCTCTGCCGCTCGGCGAAACGGCTTGCCCGAAACGATCACCACGCAGAGGATTTAGTGCAAGAAACGCTGTTGCGCGCTTGGCAACATCGCGACGCACTCGCCGAGCATGAGAATCCTGGGGCCTGGATGGGACGGGTCTTGCGCAATGCCTTCCTCGAAGAGCTTAGGCACAGGCGACGCGAAGACATCACGCCCGAGCCATGGGAAGGCGGCCCGTCGGAGGTGGCTCTTCCCGCCGACGGTGACACTGCAGGAGAGTCGCGTTGCCCAAGCGTCGAGCCGGAGAATCTACGCATCCACGTCAATCAGCTCCCAGCGTGTTACCGCGAAGTGGTCAAGCTCGTTGACCTGGATGGATGTTCGTACCGCGAAGCCGCTCAGCGACTGCAGTGTCCCCTCGGTACGGTGATGTCGCGGCTGAGTCGGGGACGAGCGAAGCTACGTAGCAATGTCGAAGCGCACACAGATGCTTCTACGAGATTGTCCGAGCGGGGCCAGGCTGCATAGATCCTAGGGCTTGGTTACGTCCTCGAATCCTTTGCCATCGAAGGCGGCACGTAGCCACGGCGTTGCAATATCTATCCAGCCGACAAGTGGTGGGATTTTGGAGTACGGGCCGCGGGTCGGATAGGCCATGGTTACAGGTGCCTCTACTGCTCGTAGTGTCGGTTCCATCAGGACCTTTGCGTAGAGGTATTGCTCAAAGCCGTAGCGGCGCATCCAGGGCGACTCCCAATCGAAGTTGGCGCGCTCAAGAATATTGAGGCGGAAAGCGCGGTAGCCGCAGGTAATATCAGTGATTCTCTGACCGAAACAGCGAGACACGACCGCGGATCCCATGGGGATCACAGTTTTTCGGAACGTAGGCAGGTTTGGTGATTGCCCACCAGGGATGAAGCGGCTGCCGGTCACAAAGTCTGCTTCGTCCCTAATGACCGGTCCCAAGACGCGCCCCAGTTCGTCGGGCTGCATCTTGCCATTCGATGCCATGATGGCCATGACGTCAAAGCCTTGTGTGAGACCCCACCGTGCCGCGCGCGCGAGAGCAGCGCCGAGACCCATATTCCCTGGCTGCGTCAACACCGGATCGCTGCCATGAGCCAAAAGCTTTTCCGACCCATCGGTTGAGCCGTCATCAATGAAGAGCACGGTTTCAACGTGCGCCCTTGCTGCGTCAAGCTTCGGAAGCAGTGCACGCAGCTGCTTCACTTGGTCAAAGACTGGGATCGCCAGGAACGCTCGCATCCAAGGGGGCTAGCTCTCTTGCCTCTCGTGCGCAAAGCCGCGCTCTAGCTGGCGTGCGGGAATGCCTACAACGGTTGCTCCCGCTGCTACGTCCCGGGTCACGACGGCTCCTGCACCGATGAGAGCACCTTCGCCGATGGTCACTCCACACACAATGACGGCACCCGACCCGATCGAGACGCCCCGGCAAACCCGGGTCTTAATCAAACTCCAGTCCCCGTCCCGTTGTAGGGTCCCGTCTGGATTGACCGCCCTGGGGGCTTTGTCGTTGGTAAACATTACCCCGTGCCCGACGAAGACCTCATCCTCAAGGGTCACGCCTTCACAAATGAACGTGTGGCTCGACACCTTGCAACGCGCGCCCACCTTGCTCCCTTTCTGGATTTCGACGAACGCTCCGATTCGCGTGTCAGCACCTATCTCACAGCCATAGAGGTTGATGAACTGCGCGAGCCACACCCCCCGCCCAAGCTTGACGTCGTCCGCGATACATAAATATTTTTCCATGCGCCTCTTCCTCAAGTGACAGGGTACGGGTAGCCGTTCGAGGGGCATTTTAGCAAAATGCCCTCGGGTTTTCGGGAGTGAATCCCGCTCTGCTGGTCGGAGCAGGCCCTCCCTCACTCTGCCTTCAAGGTGGCCTAAAGCCGGCAAGCGGGGCCCCAGCGCCCACGTGCTTTTTCCCGCAGCGTGTTCGCTATCTGAACACCTTGAACGCTCGCTCGTCGCGGCGCTCGTTACCACGGGTCGCACTCGCAGCATACACGAATCTAGCGAGTGTTACGGTCTGGAGTTGCCAGCCGGCGCTGTGTTGGTTGGCGGCCGCCACCTGGCGAAGCCGGAGGGCGTCGCCACCCAGCGTGCAAGCCATGGTTCGGGTACCGCTTGACCCATGCGTGTCCGGTGAAGGGCCTGAGCCGGCCGTGGGTCCTCGCCAAACATCCCGCGCATTCCTTAGGTTCGCTGCGGTTTTAGGCTGCGGGCGCTCGAGCACAGACCCTCAACCGAACACGCAGCTCGCTTAACCGATCGGGCATGCGCTTGACCGAAGGCGCCGGAGGGTGCCTCTGGGCGGTAGCCACCTTGGTGTGCCTGCGCTAGGCCATCGTCATTGATGTTCTCGAAAAGCGAGCAAAGTTGTGCCCTTATTGATGAAGCCCGAGGCACATCTGCAGACTCTAGAGCGGGTCTGGCGCGTCGCAACATCAGTCTTGTGTTGGCGGGGTTTGTGGTCATTTGTGCGGGTCTAACCGCTTTTGACTGGGGCTTTCCTCGCTACAGCGAGAACAGGCTCGGCTTCACGGTCATGGGCGAGCAACTTCTCAAGGGTCGCTTTGACCTGCCCGAACATGTCGTTGGGGGCGAGGCTATCAGAGACTCCGAAGGTCGCCGTTATCTCTATTTTGGTGTGACCCCGGCGCTTGAACGGCTCGTACTGAACCTGCTTTTCCCCAACATGCGTGAGCGATGGTCGCCGTGGATCAATCTCGCGCACCTGCTAGTCACCGTCTTCTTTGGTTTGCTGCTTTGGCACGAGTTCGCTCGTTTCCGGCCGCAAGTTGCCGGTCTCGGACGCTCCGCCCCCACGGAAGTGCATGTCGGACTTGCCGTGCTCACGGCCTTCGGAAGTGAACTGTTCTTTCTCGCTCGAGTCCCTGTAATCCATCATGAATCCATTCTCGCTGGTCTTGCTTTCTTCATGGTGGGCTGCTTCTGTGCGCTGCGCTGGCTTGAGCGACCCAGGCTCGGATGGAGCCTTGGCCTCGCTGTCGCGGCATTTTTATCGATTCAGGGGCGTCCCACTTTCGGCATCCCATTGATGCTTGTCGCGCTACTGCTACCCTTCTGGTGGGTCGTTTTGCGGTTTCTTGATGCCAGGGGATTGTTTCGCTCGCCCACGTCCAGACGGGCTGAAGTAGAACAGGTTCCGACCTTGAGTGCGCCATCCTCAGGCGGCGTGCTTGGTGAACAGCGCCGCGTGTTTATCGCGTCAAGCATTGTGCTCGCCCTCGGCCTCGCGCTCGGCATGACATTCACGGGAAAGCGCAACCTTGCTCTGCACGGCAACGCACTTGGCGTAGCGAACTACTCCCGGTACCCGATGGTCGCGAACAGCGAAGAGCGGATGAAGCTATCGAAAGGACGGCAGACGCTGCCGGAGAACTTGTTGCCCGCGATACGCGCGTACTTTTCCCCGAACGCCATCGTTTGGACGGATGAGTTCCCATTTGTAGCGCAGGCAGAGCCCCTTAACGCGCACAAAGCCTTTGCGAAGCGATACTTTATTCAACACGCCGAGTCTTCGGTGTCACCCCTTTGGGCGGCACCCCTGTGGGTCTTTAGCGGCCTGCTTGGTCTAGGTTTGTGGCTGTGTGCGCTCTTCCGGCGACGCCGAATGGCCTACGTCTTGGCGCCAGTACTCGTCGCGACACTCGTTGCTGCGTACCCGCTTTTCACAGTGACGATGATGAGCCGGAGATATCTCGGGGATATTCAGCCCGCGTTCTTCCTTTTTGGGTTCTTTGCCTTCGTCACGCTCGCCGAGGGCTGGTTCAATCTCGCGCCCAAGCAGCGCTCGGTGAGCGCTTGGGTGGGTCTGGCGATAGCGGTGCCTCTGGCGGCCTTGGGGGTGTTTGTGACCACGGGGACAGCGCTAGGGTTCACCATGTTTCGCTGACCGCGCATATGGCGGCATGGTCGAACGTTAACAGGCGTTGCTTGAGGTGAGGCACGCGTCGCAGGCGTCAAGGGGGGGGCTAGATGGCGAAAACGCTGCGAGAACAAGGCGAGTGGGCGCTGGGGCCCCACTTGCCGGCTTTAGGCAACCTTGAAGGCAGAGTGGGGGAGGGCCTGCTCCGACCAGCAGAGGGGGATTCACTCCCGAAAACCCGGGGGCATTTTGTAAAATGCCTGAGCCATCCCCAGGGTGAGCCTGGGGGACGAAAACCGGGGCGAAATGGGCCTTCCGTGCGCGGACCCACCTAACCCCACCATACTTACTCCAGGCCCATTTCCCCGCGGCTTTCTGCGTCTCGAGTTCATGAGGGGATCGCTCAGGTAAAATGCCCCCGGAACGGTTACGTTGGCTAGCATGCGTATTCGATGTCACTGCGCCTCGCAACTTCCGCGTGCGGGAAACGAGTAGCCGCGTTAAACGCCGACAAACCAGAGGGATGCTTTCATGACGCAGGCCACGAGCCAGAGGCAGACGAGCGCGAGCGACGTGAACGCAATACGCTGTCGATGCAGCGCAATGGCTGTAGGGATGAGCACCAGCGGTTGCAGGAAGAGCCACACCCTAGCCGTTTCCGTACGCAAAAGACCCGTCAGCGCAACGATGGCAATGGTTCCTAGGCCACACCAGGTCATCCAATGCGTTTCCCGCGTTACGGGAACTCGCATGGATCGACGCACAAAGAAAAAGGCAAGAATCGGAAGCGTGATCAAACCAGATCCGAAGAAGAAGTCTAAGGGATCGTAGAACAGCGACGGAAGCCAGGGTCGACCCATATTGTGAGACGCCGCTGCCTGCCAGCGGAAGGACTGCTCGAAGCTCGCGATAGGATTGTGGTTGAGCGCCACTGAAACCGCCGCAGTGATGGCTACCCAGCAAAACAAAGAAACAAGTGCGCGCCCCACCACGCGCCGTGCACGCGCAGAGCGCTCGCTGCCGCCGGAGAATACGAACACCACCGCGTCAAGCACCATGAAGGCGCCCATGACAAACAGGTTGTAGGCGAACAGTAAAGACAAACTTAGAGCGCCTCCGAAGAAGACGCACCAACCGATGGGGCCCCGCAACGATTTCGAAAAGCCATACACCATAAGCAGCGCGAAGATGGGATAGACCTGGTCGAACTGAGGGAAGAGTGCGGCGTGTACGGGAAGCAATGCGAAAAAGGCAGCGGCCAGCAGACGTTCCTGCCGCACGGTGGTCCATAGAGACGACGTCCAGTACACCACTGCGGGTCCCAATGACACGATGGCCGCCAGGGTCAGCCCGCCGAACAACGCTGCGAAATCTCCCGTGAAGATGCGCGTGAATACCCAGTAGTAGATGATGGCTCCGGGGGGATGCGTAATCGAGTGGAGGCTACGCTCCTGCGTTGCGTAGGACCCGAGATAATCCCGCAGCGCATCGATAGTTAGTGCGTCGGTATAGTAGCTCGTGCACCACGCCGACGTGATGATCTTGGTGAGTCGCTCCAAACCGTAGGTATCGAGTGCAATGGCGATGATCTGGAAAGCAAAGAGCGCAGCGCCGAGACCTGCCAGCCTTAGTGCCGTGTCGATGCGTGGGGGCAGGCGGTGCGGTAAGGCCCCGCTGTCGGTCAAGCCCCGCGCCCGAAGTTGCCCGAGTACCAGATAAAGTAACGGCAACGTGGCGCCAAGCATCGCTACAAGCGGAATGCGCCAGTCTCGGCCCCGGTAACCCCACTTCCACCACGGGGGGCCATTGATCCACCCGGCTTTGGAAAAAAGTGAGACAACGACAATGATGGTCACTGCGACGACGAGCCCTAGCAGTAGCCAGCTCAGACGGAGTCCGAGCCGGTCGTCGGCGCCCGCCAGCCCAGAAGTGGAGTCCTCTTCAGCCGCGCACCGACGCTCCATCGCGGACTTCGTTGTTGATAGTGCCTTCAAGACACCCGTGGCCAGTGATTCGAACATAGGCGGCGAAAACGTAGCAGGTAAATCCGCCGGCTGAAGGCGTGCGACACGCCCTATGAGGAAAAGCGCCTGTGCTGATGTAAGCGTTCAGGAGGCGGAGGAGGCGAAACCCTTGCGGGCGAGCGCAAGCGGGCGCCCTGGGCCAACGCACAACGTTAGGTCAGCTAGAGGCAGGGTGGGGAAGGGCCTGCGGGATGTACTCGCGAAAACGCGTGGGCCGACTTGTAAAGTGCCCTCCCTTAACGGGCACCTCGCTTCTGGCTGTCAGGTACTTGGCGGTGTTGACGAAAGCGCGGTAACTCTGCAGGCGGTCGCGCGGGAATCGTGTCCGTGGCAGCTTCCGCGTCAGCACACATGCGACCTCGTTTTGGGTGCCGTAGTGTTGTTGATTGTGAATGCTTCCGCTGAGTCAGCGCTTCGTCGAAGGATCCGCGGGGCCGCGTCACGGAGCACGTGCGTCGTTAGTGAAGATTTGCAAGCTTCGGGCGAAACGTCTTCGACGTGTCCACATCCCGTAGCTTCGGAGTACCTCTCATGATTCCTCTTGTTGACCTCGCTTGGCAAAACGAGCCCCTCGCAGAGCTGTTCGCACGGCATTTGCGCTCAACGATAGCGACAAGCCAATATATCCTCGGTCCCGGCGTTTCGGAATTTGAAGCGCGGTATGCCCAGTTTCTGGGAGCTGGTCATTGCGTCGGCGTGGCGAATGGAACGGATGCGGTTGAACTCGCGTTGCGGGCCACGGGCGTCGGAACTGGAGACGAAGTTGTTGTCCCGGCGAATACTTTCGTCGCCACCGCGCTAGCCGTTGAGCGCGTGGGCGCAAAGCCTATTCTCGTCGACTGTGACGCGCGTTACCACCTGGTGGACCCGGAGCTGATTCCTTCGCTCATTTCGCCGAAGACTCGTGCGATTATTGCGGTCCACCTATATGGGCAGATGGCGCCCATGGCTCCGCTTCGACAACTGTGCAGCGAGCATGGGCTAACCTTGCTCGAAGACGCCGCGCAGGCCCAGGGTGCCACGCAAGACTTAATGGGCGAGCGGCTGCATGCAGGAACGGTAGGAGAAGCCGCCGGCACCAGTTTTTATCCTGGGAAGAATTTGGGCGCGCTGGGTGATGCCGGGGCGGTTCTTTGTCGATCAGACGACACCGCGCGCAAGATTCGGGCGCTTCGAAACTATGGAAGCGAAGTGCGCTACCACCATCCAGAACTCGGGTTCAATTCGCGACTCGATGAGTTTCAGGCGCGCGTCCTTTCGGAGAAACTTGCATATCTGGGAGAGTGGAACGCGTGGCGAGCGCGGGTTGCCGCGCAGTACACCAGGCTTTTGTCAGACATTCCCGATTTAGAGCTGCCCTCGGTTGCGCCGAACAATCATCATGTTTGGCATCTTTACGTCGTTACTTTGCCCGCTGATTGCGACCGCGATGCCTGCATGCGTCACATGCATGCTGAGGGTGTTGGCGTTTCAGTGCACTACCCAGTCCCGGTGCATCTGCAGGGAGCGTTTCGCCACTTGGGCTACGGTTCGGGCGATTTTCCAGTGGCCGAGCAGAAGGCGGCACGCATGCTTTCTCTACCCATCTTCCCAGGCATGTCTGAGGCGCAGGTCGAAAGTGTTTCCGGGATACTCAAGCTCTGGCTTGCGAACGCTCGTTAGGCGATGCGCTTCTCCCGCATGCTGTGTTTTGCGGAAAGCGCATCAGGTTTGGGTAGGCCCATTTGCCCGCGGCTTTCTGCGTCTCGAGTTCATGAGGGGATCGATCAGAGTCCATCGGGCTCTTTCAGGGACTCCCCTATCGGGTCGCTATGACGCTTAAGATACCGCGAACCGCTCATCACGTTGAGCTGCTGTTCTTGTTCGAGCAAGGCTGAGTGCTGCTGCCTGAAGATGTGATACCGGTCCTGGGTTTGGAAGAGGCTAACCAGGTGCCCAACGGCTTCGGTCAACGCTGCGATGAGCGTGAACAAGAGAAAAAACATGAGCGCCGATTGGAGGCTAAGCGAACTCCACCCTTCGACGACATCATCCCTTACAAACCTCACAAGCAAGACGTAGCCTGCGTAAGCTATATTGAACAGCGCTGTCAGTAGCGCGAGACTTGACATCAGCCGAAACGGTCTTCGAGACGACGCAACGAGGGTTCCGAGCCGCCGCGCGGTGGACGAGGAGTCCGGCCAGCGCGGCGGAGCTGTTGGTTCGTACGAGATGGACGCCGTAACGAGCCCGGTTTGCGCGGGCAGTGTGTCGAAGAGCGTGAAGCGGTCGCGATGTCCCAAAAACAGGCTTAGGGCACGTCGTGAGAGCAAGCGTGGCAATGCGATACCGCTAAGCTTACGATGACCCGTGAGGAAGGTGAAGGCCCGCTCTCGAAGGCGTCGTCCGATGCGCTGCAGCAACGGCGCATCGTTTGTCATCGTATGGACGACGTCGTGACCGCTGGATGCGGCACTGAGTAAGCGTGGCACGAGCGCAATCGGGTCAGAGGCCGGGTCGAGGACGAGACACATATCACCGACCGTACGCTCTAGCCCCGCAATCGCCGCGACCGACAAGCTAACGGGGTAGGCGAGGGAATAAACCTGGATGTTCGCTACGGACTCTAGCATCCGGTCAATGCGTTCATGGTTCGCGGCTTGTTGACAGCTGCTAACGATCACAAGGTCGTGGTGATGAGCAATCTGTGTAAGCTCAGCTGACAGCTGTGCTACGTAGGTGGCCACGTCGCCTGCGTTGGCGTCATCGACAAGGAGCACCACCGAGACTAGCCAATCCACGCGTAGCGCTGAGTTCACATCCTTTGCCGGCACCGAGCCCATAGCTTACGACCCTCTGTCCGGTGCGACAAGGCGGGAGGCGGTCATCGACAGCTCAGGGATGCCCCGAGGCACCCTAGGTCTACCGACCTTTGAGAGAGAGCGAGGGGGGGGCGCGCAGCTTTAGGTCACCCTATTGTCGGGGCGGAGCAGGGCCTGCGTTGGGAAAACGGAGCGGGATTCGCTCCCGAAAACTTGCGCGGGAGGGTATGCGTATACATCCGCCCCCTGAACGATTGCGCGCAAAAGGATGCGGGGAGAGAGCGCATCCTGGAGACGTCATGAACAAGCATTGGGACGTGATTTTCGTTGGGGGGGGC
>SLEO01000058.1 GCA_007124745.1 Myxococcales bacterium | reverse complement strand
AGGTCTCCGGCCCGCGCTTCCTCGCGCCCGGGGCCGCGTTCGCGGACGTCACCATCGGCGAAGCGGGGACCCTACGCTTTGCACTTCCCGCAACACAAGGCGGCGAAAGCTACCTTCTTTTCGTGACGCGCGATGCTGCCGACGCTCTTGTCCTCGTCATGCTGAGTGAGGATGGCGAGACGCAGGTCATCGCTGACCAAGGCCCCCCGCCGCCGCCGCCAGAAGTGCGTGTGTTCCACGGCGCGGAGGAAGCGGTCGGCCCCATTGATGTGCGCCTTGCCGCAGACGGCGACCCACTCTTGGCAGGCCTACTCTCGGGAGAAACCAGCGATTACGTCACGACGCGAGCGGGCAGCGTCGCCCCCTTCGTGACGCAAGCGAACAACGCCACGCCTATCGCCCAGCTACCCGCCTTCGACCTGCTCGATAGCGCACGGCTGACCTGGGTGGTCTACGGAACGAGCGGCGCGCTCTCCCTGCTGAGCATCGACGACGCCAGCCCCATCGACGTCGATGAAACCGCCTATCGAGCGCGCTTCGTCCACATCGCCCCGGGCGCGGGCCCTGTCCAGCTCTTCCGAGTCGGCGAGGGCATGACCGCAACAGAAACTTTGGGAGCGGCCTTCGCCTACGGTAGCGCTTCGGAAGCACTGAGCCTCACGCGGGGGGGTGAGCGTATCGGGATTGATTCGGATGGAGACGATATTCCAGACCTCTTCTTCCCACTGCCGGCGGAAGCGGAGGACGACAACGTGCTCTACTTCATCAGCGCAGATGCAGTCATACCGGGAGACATCGCGCTTGGCATCGCACGGGGAGCGAACGCAGGCAGCGTGCCCCACGACCCTAATACCTAGGCTTGCAGCGTTAATGTTCAGGGAGAGGTCTCCATGCCCTCCCCGTTTTTTTGGAGTGAATCCCGCTCACCAGGCGCATGCGGTGCCCAACGCCCGCTTGCGTTGCGGACTCGGTCTTCGAGCCCAGCGTTAAAGTCACTCCTTTTGCGACCACAACTTGGACCCAGTCTCCCACCTCGGCAGCTGGCATACGCAAGCAGCTTGCGCTACCATCCCACGATGGTTGCGTGTTCTTCAGAAGCCTTCGGAAACCTTCGCACTAAGCTCGCGTTGCCCGGTCGCTCGCGGCTGATGGTAGCGGTGCTCGCGACGGGGCTTGGGTTGGGTGCAGCGAGCTGCGCGGACGGCGAAGCGGAGCCTGGCGATAAAGAGCGGGACCCTTCGACTGACCCGCACTTGACCGACGGCACGGAGTGCAGCGGCCATGGGCATACGCACGGCCCAACCTGCCATTGCGATTCGGGCTACGTCCGCGAGCCCGCGGCACCACTGCGTTGCCTACCCACGGACTGGGACCCCTGTAGTGAAGCCTTGGCGGGCAACTTCGACTACCTCGCCATCTCGACTTCGGGAGCGCTCGGTGAAGGCACCCTTGTCGCCATCGACGAGAGCGCTTCGACCGCGGTCAACTACGAGGCCGCGGGCTCCGGCGCGATCCTCAACGTTCTCGGCACGCAGGTCGCGCGCTTCAGCCATCCAACGTCGGAGGCTGATGGTGCGTCGGCCTTGTTGCACGGTATCGGTCCGCTGCGGGAAGGCATTGGCGCCCTGAGGGCCGACGCTGAAGCATCGGCCGCAACGCTAGGCTTCGTAGGGGCTGGAAGCGCCTTCGATACCCTTGACCTCTATGCGCTTGCCGATATCGACACCGAGGACTTTGAGCGCACCGAACAGGGCCTCGTTGCCCTATCCCGAACCGGGACACGCCTTGGCTATCTCTGGGACGCGACGGAAGAAGTCTACCGTAGCTACCGCCTGAACAGCGAGGCACAGCTCGAGGCGATTGAGGTCGCCGAGGCTAAGTCAGTGCGCGCCGTCGGCATGAACAATGTGCACGCGGTCGTCGGCTACGCCCTGACGATCGAGGGCGCGCAAGTAGGCTTTGTTGCCGAAGCCGACGGTTCGAGCAGCATCCACGCCCCCGATGACGCCGAAGCAACAAAACTTGCCGCCATCAACAACAAGGGCCTTGTGGCAGGTTACGTGGAACGCGACGGCTCCAAGACGGCTTTCCTAACTGGCAAGACCGGGGTGAGTGAACACGTAGCAGTCCTCCCGCCGGGAGCGGTGTCCACCGAAGTCGTCGGTATCACCGACCGCTGCACCGTCGCCGGCACCTACCTCAACGCCGCAGGCGAGCGCCAAGCCTTCTTCGCCCTGCCCCGCGGCCCCTCCAGCATCGAAGAACAAGACAGCCGACTCATCACCGAGTAGTCGCACGCGGGGCACTAGGCAGTGCCCTACGCTTACCGCCGCAGCGTCCCCTGCCATCAGGTTTGCCTCTCGACCGCCCTGGGAGAGTGCAGTGCACGCGTAGCGTCCCTGGTGACTAGTTCTGCCCCGACGCCCTTCAGTAGCGTGCACGAACCGATACCTGCGGGCCGGCTGTACGCACAGACGCTAGGGCGTCAGCGAGGTGGCCGGTGCGAGCTGCGGGGTGAAGTCGCGGGGCTGGTCGCTGAAGCGCACTCGGGTGACGCTCAGGCCTGCCCACGCCGAGCCATTGTTGTTGACGCCGTTGTTCGAGAAGGCGTTGTCGAGCCCGATGGCCCAGTTGAGTGAGTTGCCCGCGATAGACCATGGGCCCTCCGCGTTGCTGACAAGGACACCGTTGACGTAGAGCCTCGCGCTAGAGCCGTCCCAGCTCACGAGCACATGGTGCCATGCCGCGGAGGGTACCCGATCGAAGTCCGCAAGCAGAAACGCCATTCCCTCGTTCTCTCCGCCCTGAAAGCGCACCACGAGCCCCGGCGCCCCGGCCCAACTCGACGCGGTGTTGGAGATGACGAGACAAAAATGCCCGGGATCGAGCTGATTCACCTCGTCGCGACACAGAATGCCCCCGATCTCCTCCGGTAGCGTCTCGTAGCGAAACCAGAGGTCGATAGCGCCCTGCGGCATGTCCCAGGCCGGGTCGTTGTCTAGCGCGAGGTACGCGTTCCCATTCGGGCCGCTGGCAGATGTGTAAGGGATGCCACCACAAGGCCCTGAAGGCCCCTCTGCCTGGCTCTCACCGACCAAGCTCCAAGCCGGTACACTCCCCACGGTGCTTTCGACTTCGACCGCCCCGTCGCTCAGCGCAAGGGGGTAGAACGCGAGCGTCTCTGTGCCCGTGGGCTCCTCACAACGGCTCACATCCTCCCAAGTCCACGTCCGCACCACGCCCCGAACCGGGCTCGGGAGCCGGCTAGTGTCTTCGTCCGATGGCGGACTTGCTGGCGGGGACCCGGGCGAACCGCCCGCATCCGCAACCGGGTCCGAGGCACCATCCGACGGAGCCCCCCGTGCGGCCTCAGGCAACGACTCCGAATACAAAAGGCCACAACCGGAAGCTAGCCACACGAAGGCTAGCAACGTGGCGCCACAGCCATGACCTAAATGTCGGCGACGCATCACGCAGCTACCCCTAACCTGCGAATGGCCAGCATCCCTCCCTTGAACCACCAGCGTCTTGGCCCCCTCCCCGCTAACGGAAAACCTCACTCCCCTCAATGCTACCTAAGTTTTTGCTCGCGTAGGAGGCCTCCCACCGCATTTCGCGGGATGCTGTCTATAAGCTCTGGGCCAGAGGAGCGGTTGAACAGCGCGCTATCTGGTGGTTCCTCCGTGGACATGCGTCCTGGTCAGCTCACTAAGGTGCGCAGGGCTCGGGCTCGCTGGTTGAGCGCGAGACGCCGGACGAGGTACCCTTAGTGGGTGACGCTTCTTCACAGAGGCCGCGCGTCGCGGAGGAAGCGCGCCATGCGGTCGTCTCGACAGGTCAGCGAGCGGCAACCATCCGGCGCTGCTCTTGGGGAGGGAAGCGCAGGATATTGCTTGCGAAGGCGCGTCGCGCTGGCGTTGAGCTGGGCAATCATGGCCGGACTTGGGTGTGGGCCACCGTCGCCTCAGGCGCGCTCGCCGCAGGTTCAGCTTGTCGGTCGGGCCGAACCGCTCGCCCCGGCACCCGAAGGAAGCCTGCCCATGGCGGAGCCAGACGAAGCGCACCCCGAGGCCGTTATCTCTCCGTCAACGGTGCCCTCTACGTCGGAGCCGAAGGAGTATCCCCCACTAACGCGCACAGCGACAGCTTTAGTCGCGCCTGCTCCCGCGCCGGCGGCACCGAGCAACCGCGGGGGCTCGCGCTGTCTGAAGCGCCTGCAGGTGCAGGGGGCGGACGTCAAAGCGCTGCCCAAGAAGGACTACCCCGATGTGGCGGATCCGGTGGCGGTAGAGGGGCCGCTCGGAGGCGTGCGCTACCACTACCGGGGCAAGCGCGAGGTGCACGCGGTGATGGACTGCAGCCTAGCTGCCGCGCTTCTCAGGGCCGGCCCGATTCTGAAGCGTTTTGGCATAGAAAAGGTGATTCACTACTCTGCTTTGCGCCCCGGGGCGCGGGTCGCTCGCAGCGGCCGCATCAGCGGGCACGCCAGTGGTAAGGCCATCGACTTGGGTGAGTTTCTCGGCAAGACGCACCTAAAGGTGGAGAAGGATTTTGGCGTCGTGAGGCGTGGCGCGCCGCCCTGCCCGCCGCCCAAAACCGCGCGGGAACTGCCCCTCCGGCAGCTCGTCTGCGCCCTTGCCGACGCGAACCTGTTCCAAGTGCTACTAACCCCAAACTACAACGCAGACCACCGAGACCACCTCCATCTCGAGGTGACGGCCTCCACCGCATCCACTTACCTTAGGTAACGCATCGCATCGCCAGACCCAAGTGGTTACCTAGGCTCGCGTTGCGTGACTGGCGCCAGCACTTGGCCGCTTTTCACGCTGCTAGCGTCGACTCGAAAACGCTAGGTAGTTCGCGAAGCGTCCAGCGGGTTATGCCAGCGGAGTCCGGGAAACCGGGAAAAATCTGCGTCGTTCGAATGGAGTTCGCACTGCCACTCCATGGCGAGCGCTGCCAAATGGGCATCGGTTGTGAGCGCACCTGCGGTCCCGGCCGCGCGGAGGTTCTGGCAAAGCAGACCCCAATGTCTGGGCCCTGGATGGATGGCTTGAACATGACCGCGGTTCCACCACGACTCAACGATGCCCAAAGCCAGTTCAAGCGGCATGGGCGCCGCAAACACGCGCGCGTGAGTCGCAAGCCGAACGAACCCGCAAGCGACTGCCCACGGGAGCCCCACCGGCGTTTCGGCGTTGAGCAGTGTTTCCCACCAGATGCGCGCAGCACTGTGCTGCGCCGCGCCGGAGTTGTACGCGTAAAGCAGTAGATTGATGTCCGGAACAATCATGATCATCCTCGACGCGCGCGAGGCGGCAAGCGCGTGGCGCCTGCGCGCAGATGCGACAGCCGTTCAGGGGGCATGCTAGCAAAATGCCCCCTGATTCTCGGGAGTGAATCCCACTCTGCTAGCCAACAAAGGCCCTCCCCCAAACTAAAGCTGCGCGCGGGATCCCGCCGCTCGCTTGCTCTTTCCTTCGGAGTTCCTGCCCTCTGGACCCCTCCCAGATGGTAACTTTTCAGGGGGGCATTTTACAAAATGCCCCCGGTGTTGCAGGAATAAATCCCGCAACACCTCCCCCAAAAACCTAAAGCCGGCAAGCGGGGCCAGGGCGCCCACTTACTGTTTCCTTCAGCATTGTCGCTTGTTAGGCCCCCTGAACACTTACACCAGATGTAAAAGCGTGCACCCCGCGAGGCGGCACGCCGCCTACTTCTCACGCGCCTGCGTGGCGATGAACGCGTCCACTTCAAGGTCATCTAGTAGTTGATTGAGCTTGGCTGAATCAACGCCGGGCCGAAAGCCGCCACCCGGATGAGGCATCACACAGAAGGGCTCTGCGCTTCGGGAGAGCTCGCCGGAGAGGCCCTGACGCAAGCTCGTGTTCACGGCTTCCTTGAAGGATACCCCTCGCATTCGCATCAGGTTGCGTATCTTTTCCAGGACATCTGGATCGAGCGTGACTGTGGTCCGCACACTAGTCATCATGATGCTTTCCAACCGAAGCGTCAAGGTGCTGACGCCGCAACTTGCTGCAGCGCGCCAACCCGGGCCCGGCGCCGACGACACTAAATGGCTAGGCGATCGTCGGAAGCCTGCTCTGAAACCGGCGCCTCGGAGGGCGTGTGCATGCCGACGCGCAACTACGCATGTTTAGTCATGCGAGTGGCTGCTCGAGGCGTGCAGAGCTACGCACTTTCGGGTAGGTGAGCCCACTATGTTAAGCGCAACACGTGAGGCGGCTCGGGAGCTGATGGGTGTGCTCGAGGTCGCGCACCCGCGACGCATGTTGACCTTTTTCGTGTGTTTAGTGGTCGCCGCCGCTGCCTACGGGCTCACGGGAGATGCGGCAAACCTGAGCGAAGCCGGGCGGCGCGCGCTCTTCGCGGTGGTGCTCGCGGCTGGCCTCTGGGTGACGGAAGCCATCCCAGCATTCGCGGTCAGCATCTTGGTCATTGGCCTTGGTGTACTGCTGCTAGGAAAACCCGGGGGGCCTTTTGCGGAAACGCAGTCGGACTGGGAGGCCTTCGTCACGGTACTCGGCAGCCCGCTTATATGGCTGTTCTTCGGCGGCTTCGTTCTGGCTGCGGGGGTCTCGAAGGCGGGGCTGAGTCGACAGCTCGCCGACGCGATGCTGCGCGCCTCGGGCACGGGAAAAAACCGCGTGCTGCTGGGCGCGATGCTGCTGACATTCGGGCTGTCGATGTTCATGTCGAACACGGCGACGACGGTTATGCTGCTGGCGGTGCTCGCGCCCATTATTGCGGCTGAGAACACCAGCGACGCCGCGAGCGGCACCAAGAACGGCTTCGGCAAAGCGCTGCTCCTCGGCGTGGCGATTGCCGCGAACCTCGGGGGCATGGGTAGCCTCATCGGCACGCCCCCCAACGCCATTGCCGTCGGCCTCTTGGCCCCCGTACCCGGCGGTAACATCACCTTCGGCGGCTGGATGCTCTTTGGCCTGCCGCCGGCGCTCCTGCTGATGGCGTTGATGTACTTGATGCTTCGCGTCTGGTACCAGACCGGGGGCGAGATTGCGGTACGAGAGCAGCCTTCGCCCGCCGACATGAAGGGTCCGCTCCAGCGCTGGCAGCGCATGACCGTTATCATCACGAGCATCGTCACCGTTGGGCTTT
>SLEO01000142.1 GCA_007124745.1 Myxococcales bacterium | reverse complement strand
CGCCGCAAGTGACGCGGCTTCCGATGTCGGTGCGGCCACGATTCCCGCGGCGGAGGCGGCTTCCAGGCGGTTCAGCTCCGCCTCCACATCTTTGGCCGGGCCTAGGTCCTGGAGGCTACGCGCGCTCAATGTGGCTGCAAGGACGGCGGCCACCTCGCTGCCGGGTTCGGCGAGGCGTTCGCTTCGCTCAAGTTCGAGTCCCAGGAAGCGCAAGCTTTTGCGTACGTAAACGCCTGCCTTCTGAGCTTCGAAGAGGTACTCCGTTGTGTCTTCGAGGCACGACTCGTGCTCGAGCAGCCACACCGGGTCGAGGCTCACCGCGACCGTAGGCTTGAGTTGGTGTTTGCCGATGTAGATGCCGTCGAGCACGACGAGATGTGACGATGGCGGGGCTTCAAGCTTGAATTCGCCGCCGCCCGCGAGACGGTAGCGCCCATGGGCCAGTGCAGCGACGCGCTCAGGAAACGCCGCCAGCGCTGCGCGGGCGACGGCGGTGTAGCAGTCGTCACCTCCATCGGTCTTGCGAGCAACGGAACCTGCGGTGGGTGGTTCCAGAGCTTCGCCGTTCTCTCGCGTGGAGATTCCCGGGGCGGACTCGAGGCTGCGTTCGATACGGCGGCAGCGTGCCTCCTGTAGGCGGAGGTTAAGCTCGAGCTCGCCCCACGGGCTCAAGGCCTCATCGAGGAGCAACAGCGCCTCACCGGGAGGGGGAGAGAGCACCCCTTCGTCGAGGGCAACCAATAGCCGCGCGGCGAGCGGGGCGTAGCCGAAGGCTGCGAGGTCCGCGCCAAAGCGTGCGAGCCTCGGGTGCACGGGTATCGTCCGTAGCCACGCGCCCCAAGGCGTTAGCGCTGGGCAACCAGACACCTCGTTGCTCGGTGTAGTCTGGGCTGATTGACTGCCGGGCACACCAACCGGCTGAGCGTCTGGCGCAGCAGAGTCGAAGGCGCCCAGTCGTCCGAGCGTGCGGCGCGCTTCCTGCCAGGCGCTCGCGGGTGGCGGGTCCGGCCAGGGTAGGGCCTCGCCGGCCCAGCCCAAGGCAGCCGCGGCGAGCGTCGCTTCGAGACGGTCCGACCGCAGCAGAGCCGGGGCGGCGCTCGGAGGGCGGCCTGCTTCATCCGCCTGGCTGTAGAGCTTGAGGGCGGTCCCCGGTCCCAGGCGCCCCGCGCGCCCTGCACGCTGGGTCAGATTGAAGCGCGGTGCGGGCATGGTTTTGAGCTGCGTCACGCCGCTCGGCGCCTCCGCCGCTGCGCGATAGAGCCCGGTATCGATAACCGTGTCGATGCCGTGGAGCGTGAGCGCGCTCTCCGCTAGGTTGGTCGCAAACACGACGCGTTTGCCAGGAGCGCGCTGCTCTACCACCTGGCGTTGCTGTTGCCCGGGCAGGTTGCCGTGCAGCACTTCGAGGCGATAGCCCGCGTCCTGAGCAAAGGCGCACGCGGAACGCGCTTGCTCGGTGCCGCGAATCGTCGGCAAGAACACCAGCACGCCCTCGGGCTTTCGCCCAAGTTCGCCGCGCAAGGCCCGCGCGACATGCGCCTCGCTGCGTTCCCGCGCGACGGGCGGCAGGTAGCGTGTTGCGATGGGATAGCTCCGGCCTTCCACGTGGTAGGTCGGCAAACCGAGGTGGGCGGGAAGCGCGGCGCTATCGAGGGTGGCGCTCATCAAGACCAAGGAAGGGACGGGCGCTCCGGCGTTGCGCCGAGCGAGCCAGAGCGCCATCACGAGGTCGCCCTCCCAGTAGCGCTCGTGCACCTCGTCGAGAATGATGATGTCGACTTGCTCCCAGAACGCCGCCGTCGCTAAAGGATAGCGCAGCATCCCCGGCGTCATGACGCGCAGCCGCGTCTGAGCAGACAGGTGCCGCTCGTCGCGCGTCTCAAGGCCGACGCTCTCGCCTAGCCGCTGGCCTAGGCGCTCGCTGAGAAACGTCGCGGTAAGCCGCGCGGCAACGCGCCGTGGTTCCACCAGGATGCCGCGGGGCTCGGCGGCGCTGCGAGTCATGTCGAGCCCAGCGCCGAAAAGTAACGCATGGGGGACTTGTGTCGTCTTCCCAGCGCCGGGCTCGGCGACGAGCACGAGACCGCGCGCCTCGCGAACGCATCGCCGGATGTCCCCGAGGTGGGGCTGAATCGGTAGGGCTGCTTCGTCTTCGGGACGCATGCTCATCGAGGGCCCTGCGCCGCGATGGCGCTCTCAACATCTAGTTCAAGGTCCACGATGATGGGGTCATGGTCTGACGCGCGCTGAGCTTGGTCAAGGCGCGCTGCAGGCAGCCAGCGCTGGCGCCACTGGGCGAGTTCCCGTTTGCGCCCAAGGCGTTGCAGCGCGTCTTCCATGGCTTCTGCGTCGGTGTAGCCCAGCGCCGCCGGCATCTTGGCATTGATGGACCAAAGGCGCGTCTGCGCGACGCGCCAGCCGGGGCCGGGGCGCCAGAGTGCGTGGTCGATGAGCTGTGCCTCGCCCTTGAACACGTAGGAGAGGCGCTCAGTCGCGGGCGCCTCCGCCGTCAAATTCCGCCAGCCCGCCTGAGTGGCGAGGAGGAGGGGTGGCTCCTCGGCCAGGGCGTTCCAGTCGCCCACGATGAGCCCCGCAGTGATGGGGGCCGTCGCCGTTGTACTGGAATCGGCTTGGCCTGCGCGGCGCGGCGTCTTTCCGGGGCCTTCCGCCTGACAACGGAGCAACGCGCGCACTTGATTCTGGCGGCGCGCATCCCAGCAGCCGTGACCCTTGTCACGGTTCCGCCCCCGCGCCCGGTGACAGCCGCCGCGGCTCTTGAGGTGCACCACCGTCAGTTCAAGCTCGGCGCTGCCTTCGGCATGCCGTGCGCGGAGCCGGTACATCGGCGGCGGCCGGCCCGAATCCTCCGCGTGCGCGCAGCTCCGCGGCAGCTCCGCGCTTACGGTCATGTTTCCGGTGCGCGTCTTGGGATGGTAGATGAGCGCGTTACCCACTTCATCCGCGCCCGTCGGCGGTGGGATGAAGCGCGTTGCGCGCCCGGTAGCGGCTGCCAAGGCTTCCGCGAGCTTGGCGGTAGCGGTTGCACTACGCGCTTCCACCTCCTGGAGGGCGACAATATCCCCATCGAGTGCGGCGAGCAGTGCGCTGAGCTTGGCGTGCTGGAGCGCAAAGCCTTCGGGCGTTTTCGCGCCGCGCTTCTCCAGCGTCACAAAGTAGTTGAAGGCGTTGAGCGACACGACGCGGAGAGATGGCGCCGGACCGGAGCCCGGCGGCCGCGGCGGCGCCGGCACCGGTGGTACCTGCCACGTTGGCCGAGGGCCATCTGTCAGCGGCCTCAAGCGGTAACCGCCGTAGGCTTCTGTGAGCACCCCCTGGACACCCGTGACCGTCGCGTCAACACGCGGGAGAGCGCCATCGAGTCCCAAGTCGGCGAGCTGCGGCGCGAAGCGGTGACGCGCCCGGTCGTCGAGCACCAGCCGCTGGTCGGGTGCAGTCTCCGCCGCCAGTGCCACGGCGCCAAAGTGCCCAAGTTCGTGATTGTCGACGACGCGCCAGCGGCCCTGGAGCGCCACGCGGAGGCCCTCGAACGCCTCCAGGGGCCGGGAGGCGTCTTGTGGCAAGGCAAGCGGAGGCGCGAGGGTAGCGCGTCCGCAGCGCCGTGCGTCCCCAAGCTTGAGGGCCGTCATGGCGCCGGGCTCTTCGATGCGGCCGCGGAGGCGAAGCCGTTCACCGACGACCGGAGCAAAACGGCTTTGGCCGCGCTGAATGAATAGCCCCGTCCGAGGGCTTTTCTCGACTTCCGCCGGATCGGCGGCGGTTTCCGTTTCGATGAAGAAGCCGTTGAGCTCGCCGCGCGCGACGAACGCTTCGCTCACGATACCTGAGGTCCAAACCCATTGGCCCACGAGCGGGCTTGTGGCGCCCGAGCCCTGAATCTCGGCGATGCTGACGTCCGTGGCTTCGCGGCGGCAACCGATTCCCCCACCTGCGGCACCACGCGAGAGAGTGCGCTGCCCGTCTGACCACTCGGCTAGTGGAGTGACCACATACGCCTCGAAGAACTCGCTTAGGTGGTAAGCCGTGCAGTCACCCCAAAAACCAGCGGAAAATAGCGAAAGTGTGGCGTGGAAGAGTCGGTTCATGGCGGTGACGCGAGCGCTAGATGGCGATTCAGTGGTGCACTCGGCTCTTTGGTGTAGCGAGAAAGCGGTCAGCGGTCGGGAGTTTGTCGGCCGCTGACTGTTCTTGTGTGCGCGAATGTAGTGCTTTTCGCGCCGAGGGCAGGGCGGTGAAGGTCAGCCACTGGCCGAAACTATGGAGTTATAGCCGCCTCGCGTGGAGAGAAATATCTCGAAACCATTGAGATGATTGGGCAAACCATGATCCTAGATTTTGGCACAGGGGGTGCATATATTATGGGTGAAAGGAGGCGCGACATGTTTAAATCCAACATACAGAAGAGCACGTGTTCGCGCCTGGGTCGGCTTGCGGCCCTTGGTCTTGCGTGTGGCCTATGGTTCACGGGGGCGGAGGTCCAGGCCTCCACACCGGGTGAGCGTATCGAAGCGCGCGACAATGACCGCTGGTCGGAGAAGTCCGAGACGCGCGCGGGCGAACTCACGCGACGGACAGAGCGCCAGGAGAAGTCAGTGCCGTGGTACCAGCGTGGTCTGCAGCAAGGCGATAGTTCGCGCCCCGGGAGCAATAGCCTGCGCCCCGAGTCGACCACCAAGACGCTGCGCACCGCCGACGGCGAGCGTGCGGCTTGGCCTCGGCAGGCTCCGGCGAAGTCCTCCGAAGCGAAGCCTTCAAAGGACGCGGCGACTGTCAAGCGCACCTGCCCCTTCGGCCGCTGCGCCGGCAAGGACACCGCCACGGATTACGCCCCGATGCTGAACTTCCCTTCGCCGGGTGGCGGCCACGCCCCCAGCGACTTCTAGGTCATAGTCTCTGAACCGCAGCGTCTCTGAACCGCAGCGTCTCTAAACCACAGAGTCTCTAAACCGCAGCGTCTAGGCCATAGCGTCTCGGTTACAGCACCTAGGCCGCAACCGCGCTCTCCCGTAGCTGGCTAGTCCTTGGTGCTGTGGCCGACGAAGGCGGAGTCGCGGTCGCGAAAGAGCACGTTGAAGGTGGTCAGGCTGCCGTAGCAGCTTGTGATGTAGCCCTGCAGCGAGGCTTTGTCTTCCGTCGAAAGGTCGGGGTGCCCGTTGAGCTTTTGTTCTAGGACCCGCAGCTTTTCGCGGATGGCGGTGAGCTTCTTGAAGAAAACCTCAATGGGCACGTGCTTGTCTTGCGTGTCCTGCTTGCCGGGCACGAGGACTAGTTCGCCACCGCGCCAACGGTCGCCTAAGTCGTGGTCGCTCAGACCAAGTGCTTCGTCTAGGACAGCGGTCAGCGTAGCTCTGAACGTCTCTGTATCCATATCGAGATCGATCTCCTTCGGTAGCGCCGGTTTGGGCGGCGGCGCGTCGACAACGCGCATGCTGCCGCGCCCCATGCCGCGGCTACCGGTTGATCGGCGTGTGGCCGGGGGCGCAACCCAAGCGCTGCCGAGCGCCTTGTGGTGCGCGCACGTGGACGTCGCTCGAAGCGGCGCGGGCCAACACCCCAAGCGACATTCGCCGACGCCGCGCCCCTCATCATCCTTGCTGATGGCGATGAAGTAAGCGCAGCTACCACAGCGGCCAACCAGAGAGCCTTCCTGCACCCCTGCAGGCTACCACGTAGCCGGCCCGGGCGCGTAATCTTCCGCGCGCCACAGGCTACCCCCCGATTAGGCGCCGAAACTTCCTGGCATGTTCTCAGATTCACGCTTTCAACCCGTTGGCCGCGCGCTCAATGCTTTGGGCAACTTATGCATTGGAGAACGCCGGCAGGGTTCACCGCGCCTAGCACCGGACGCGGAAACGACGCTCGCTAACAGTAAGTCTGAAAAATAACAGAGGTGCCGGGAATTGAAAATACCATCATCTTCGGTGATTCTGTCTTAGGTGGGTACAACGATAACGTTCTCGATGATTGTGTGCGGCACCCTAATGGGGTGCGGCTTCATCGACTACGAGCGCCGCGACACGCACCCGTCGGCAGATGCCGCCTCGGCGCCGGAAGACACAGCCGGGACAGGGAACTCATCGCCCGCCGGTGTCCCGAGCGACGGCAGCTCTGGCGCGATCGACTCGCCACCTCCCTCAGGCCTCACCTCGATTGAGGATGCGTGGATCGACGACGCCACGGTCGCCTTCTTCCACTTCGGCGGTGCGAGCCCGCTACAGTCGAGGGCGGGCTCCGGTCTACTTGAGGCCTTGGAGCCGGACGTCACTACCTCTTTCGTGGACGGTCCATTCGAGGGTGTTCAAGCCCTGGACTTTCGGGAAGGTTCTTCGCCGCTGCTTCTTCCAGACAGCCCGATGTGGCAGTTGAGCGAGGGGTCCATTGATTTCTATCTTCGCGTCCGGTCATGCGCAGCACCGGTTGGCTTCGTCATCGAGGCGGAATCCATCCTGAGCCGTGATGCAATCGGGTTTGACTTTCCCGGTCATCTGCATATCAATCTAGACCGTGATTGCAGCATTTACGCGAGAATTCAGGGGGAGAGCCAGGGAACAGAGAACCGTCCAGAAAGTGAGCTCCGCTCTGAAGTGCTCACCCGCGATGAATGGCACCATGTAGGCATCAACTTCGGTGGAGCGGCGGCCACATTCAGTCTCTGGATTGACGGGGTTGAGCACCGCCAGCGTCCCTGGCCTCACGGCATTGATGGCAATCAGAACCCTTGGGTGCTGGGCGGCGGCACCTACACGACCCCTGAGGGCAGCGCCGAGGGCTGGAACGCCCCCTTCAGCATGGGTGCCGTGGCCCTCTGGCGCATCAGCAGCGCTCGCCGGGACTTCAGCCAGACGCCCATCGCAGACTGATACGGGCAGAGCGCGGTTACTCACGGTGTAAGTGCAATCTCGAAAATATAGGTCCCCAAGGCGAAGGCTGCCCCACGGATGAGCCGCACGAGATGTTGGGGACAAGGAAACGCGTGCCGGTTGTTGCAATAAGCCGGCACTCTCTGAGACCATGATAAGGTGGCGGTGACGAGGACGTGCTCGATGCTTGCGTGCGGCATCCTCATGGGATGCGGCTTCATCGATTACGAGCGCCGCGATACGCAGCCGTCGTCAGATGCCGCTTTGGCGCCGGAAGACAGGGGCGT
>SLEO01000068.1 GCA_007124745.1 Myxococcales bacterium | reverse complement strand
GGGCACGGCGGGCACGGCGGCGGCTCCTCAGGCGACCCCCGACCCCGCTCCTCCTCCTGAGACAGAGGAGGTGTACATTTTCGATAGAATGGTGAATCTTCACAAGAAATTTGAGGGTATTCCGGATGGATACCAGAAATATCTCGGCATCTACTGCGATCACACTCAGCAAGCGGCGTCTGAGGCCTCTTGCAACCACATCGCGGGTGGTACGACACCTCGTTCAGACCACGGCTACGTTTTGCTCAAGTTCAACGATGATGATGAGCTTGACTGTATGTATCTTCACGTAGGTGGCCTGTCAGGTGACTCCACGAACGATGGAGCATTCAGCGAGGTCGTCGCTGAAATTTGTACACCCCGAAGTGGTCCAGACGATACCTGTTACGCGCAAACTAAGAACGAAGATTTTGAGAAGAACATGACACCGGGTGGAACCCGCCATTTTCATCACCACGCATCGTTTCGAGCACACGACGAGAGTGCGGGGTTTCGGATCAATCCAAGCGACACCGTCTTCGGAACACCCGAGCGCCTTGCGAAGCTTCCGCAGCTAGGCCAACTCGACATTGTCAACATGTTCCACGAAAGCTCACGCGAAAATGCGAAAGCGTCCTCATGCGTTTCCTTGCACAGTCGCAACGGAGAAGTCCTAGTTGCGATGGCTGGATGTTCTTACGCTGGGCTATTGATCACCGCGGCCAAAGGGCCGCAATTCGGAACGTCGGGCGTAACCGTTAAGGTCGAGGACGAGTTCACTCCCGCGTTTGCTTCGGAGGAGCAGGGAGGGCTTGTCTGCACCGCGCCTCAAGACGACCCCCAAAATACGGCAAGTAGCGAGTCGCAACCACAGTAGCGGCCTCGCTACCGTTCGACGGATAGCGCTTCCAATGACTATCTTAAGCACCGCATCGTTCACGAGGTCTCTCGCCGAGGGCGTCACTCTGCAGCGGGCGACCTAAATCCTCAGACCCTATACCGCAGTTTCTCTTTGCTTCGACTGGGGGCAACCCGTACCCACACCGGCGAGTAATGGCTTGCCGTGTGGCCATTGCGTGGCACCGTTCGGGCCGCTGTCCGATGAAGTCTGTTGAGTGTGCAGGGTGGTAAGGTTTGGGCGCAAAGCGCGTAAGACCAACAAAGCCAAGCAGGTGCTCGGGGCCCCCGCGCACAGCCCTAAACAAACTGGCTCAAGGCACGGTGGTGGTGGCGCCGCGGAACTCACTTCCGAAACTGCGGATGGCGTTTTGCTCAAGCGTCCTCATCTAGGGAATAAGAAGGAAGAAAGCTGGTATGGCGAACGAGAACTTTGATGTCGTGGTGATTGGTGGTGGCCCTGCGGGTTACGTCGCGGGCATTCGAGCAGGTCAGCTCGGTCTGCGTGTGGCCGTTGTTGAGAAGGAACACATGGGCGGCGTGTGCCTCAACTGGGGCTGCATTCCCTCGAAGGCGCTCATCGCCGCTGCCAACAGCGCCGAACGCGCGCGTGAATCGAGCCACATGGGCATCAAGGTCTCCGGTGTTGAAGTCGATGTCAACAAGCTTCAGGACTGGAAAGAGGGCATCGTCAAGAAGCTTACCGGCGGCGTCCGCCAGCTTGTGACGGGCAACGGCGGCGAGGTCTTTGACGGCACCGCCAAGATCGTCGGCAAAGGCAAAGTCGAGGTCAGCCAAAAGGGCGGCAAGAAGGTGACGCTGACCGCCGCCAAAGGCATTCTGGTGGCGACGGGCAGCCGCGTGACCGAGCTTCCCTTCCTCAAGGTCGACGGTAAGGTCGTTATCACAGCCAAGGAGGCGGTGAGCCTACGCCGCCTGCCGAAGTCGCTCATCCTCATCGGTGGAGGCGTGATCGGCCTTGAGCTCGGCATGGTTTACCAGAAGCTCGGCGCCAAGGTCACGGTTGTAGAGTTCCTCGACCAACTGCTCCCGAGTGTCGACAAAGACCTCGCTCAGGTCGTCACGAAGGCCTTCACGAAGGCCGGTGGCACCGTGCTTACCGGTGCGAAGGCGACGGCGTGCACCGTGAAGGGCAGCGAAGCTACCGTCACCGTCGAGCATGAAGGCAGCAGCAAGAAGCTCACCGGTGATACGGTCCTCGTGGCGGTTGGTTTTAAGCCCAACACCCAGGGCCTCGGGCTCGAAGAGGTCGGCGCCAAGCTCGATGAGCGCGGTCATGTCCTTGTTGACAAGCACTACGAGACGAAAGCCAAAGGTATCTTCGCCGTCGGCGACATCGCCGGCATGCCCTACCTCGCGCACAAGGCCTCTAAAGAAGCGGAAATCGCCGTCGAGTATATTGCCGGCCACGCGTCGGAGAACGACATTCGCGCGATGCCCGCTGCCATCTTTACCGAGCCGGAAATCGCGACGGTGGGACTTTCCGAGCGTGATGCCAAGGCGCAAAAGCGCGACATCAAAATCGGCAAGTTTCCTTTCGCTGCCTCGGGCCGAGCCATGGCGGTGGACAGCACGGCGGGTTTCGTGAAGGTGCTTATCGACGCCAAGACGCATGAAGTGCTCGGCGCCGGCATTGTGGGACCTGATGCCTCGGACCTCATCGCTGAAGCCGCACTGGCAATTGAAATGGGCGCCTTCGCTGAAGACGTAGCCCTCACCGTTCACGCACACCCCACGCTCAGCGAAGGCCTCATGGAAGCCTTCAAGCACGCGCTTGGCGAAGCGGTGCACGTCATGAATCGCTAACGGCGTGTCGCGCGCGCTGACAGACCGCCGACAAACATGGAGCGTGACGATACCATCTCCCGGGGACCGCGACCGCGACCGCTGGAAGTAGCGGTCCACCGGGATGCTGCCTACGAGCCGCTCCACGACCTGCAGCGCACGCTCCAGAGCGCGGTCTTCCGCGGAGACGCACCGGAGACGCTTCTGCTTGTCGAACACAGGCCGGTCATTACCCTTGGCCGCTCCGCCAAGCGCGAGCACCTACTCGTCGATGAAACGCGGCTCCAAGGGCTAGGCATAGCGCTGGCGGACGTCGGCCGCGGCGGCGATATCACCTACCACGGCCCAGGTCAGCTCGTTGTCTACCCCATCATCGACCTGAGGCCGGACCGCTGCGATGTGCGGCGCTACATGCGCGACCTAGAGGCCGTCGCTATCGCGGTGTGTGCGGACTTCGGCATTGTCGCCGAGCGAGACCCCGGGCAAACCGGCGTGTGGGTCGGCGCGCGCAAGATTGCAGCGCTCGGGGTGCGCATCTCCCGCTGGGTCACGATGCACGGACTCGCCCTGAACGTAAACCCCAACTTCGAACACTTTCGGCTCATCGTCCCCTGCGGCATCCAAGACCGACAGGTCACCTCTATCGCTCGCGAGCATTCAGCTTTGGGGGACTCCGAACCCGCTGAAGCCCCGACGCTGGACGAGGTAGAACGCGCCTGGGTGCGGCATTTTGCCGACCACTTTGGCTACACGGCGGAGTGGTCCACGCCGGGCAACCATGCGCATGCGCCGAGCTAGAGCGCCGGGCTAAGGCGCACTCCCGCGCCTCGCCTCGACGCGCGCGCGAACGCTAGATTGACTTTCCTCAAGGCGGAGCCACACTTTGGCCCCTTCTTTAGATCCGAGCGTCCCGGACGCTGAGAAAGATTACGCCATGTCCTCTGATACCCAACAAACCGAGAATCGCCGCAAGAACAAGACACGCAAGGCGGGTAAAGACCGCAAGCGTAGCCTCGACAACAAGGGCACCACCCCACCCTTCGCCATTCACGTCGACAGCGCCGCCAAGGCTTCCTGAGCCCGGCGACCTCTGCGTGCGGTCAATACCGCCCGCTGTGAGTGCCGCCCGCTGTGAACGCCAGCCGCTGTGAACGCATGCAGCTGTGGCTGCTGCACCATGCGAGTGGCGCGCACGCACTACGCGGGGGTGCTAGCGCGCTGAAGTCGGTCGAGTAGCGCAAGCGACCAAGCACTGCCGTCGCGCGGCGCTTCCTCAGCGACAATGGCGTCGTAACCGAGCGCATCGATACGCCTCAGGCACCCGTAAAAATTGGTTCCCACTACACTCAGTGCGTCTGCGCTTTGTGCCTTGGTGAACGAAAAAAGGTCGAGGTGTGCAACGCTGGCATGGGCACCGCACGCGCGTGCGCGCAGCGCGGCACCGGCGGCTAGCTCGAACACGGAGACCAGTGCAACACGCTGCCGCGGGAAGTGGCGCAGCGTTTCGGCAAGCACCTCCGTCGAGCCCTCGCCGAGTCCAAACGGCACCTTCCGCAGGGGCGTGCGCGGCGCGTAGTGCCGCGGCGTCTGTCCGGGAGCCAGCAGCTGCTCCTGCGCGCCTACCGAGGCTGCTAAACACTTTAATCCAAGCGACTCAACATCTTCGCGGCCGATGGCGCCGGGCCTTAAGAGGCGGACCTCGCCTTCCGCCGTCACACGTACCACGGTGGACTCTAGTCCGAGCGTGCACGGCCCCCCGTCGAGGCCCAACACAACTGGGTGACCGAGTGACGCTTGAGCATCCTGGAGGGTTGTCGGGCTAAGTTCAGTGAAGCGATTCGCACTTGGCGCGGCTACAGGCACCGCACACGCCGCTAGCAGCGCCTGCGCCAGAGGGTGCGCAGGGACGCGTAGCGCAACATAACCCGTACCGCCGCTCACCTCTGGCGTTACCCCCGAACCCAGCGGTAGGACCATCGAGAGAGGTCCGGGGAAATAGCTTGCAGCAAGCGTCCTCGCAGCGGTGAGTTGCAGCGCGGTACATCGCGCCTCGGCCACAATACCTACCCGCAGTGCGGCATCAAAGGCGGCTGCACCTGCCCCATGCCAGTGAACGATGAGCGGGTCTGATTTGGGCCTACCCTTTAAGGTAAATATCGCATCGACCGCTCGGGGAGACCGCGCGTCGGCCCCAAGGCCATACACAGTTTCCGTCGGAAAGATGACGAGGTTGCCCGCACGGATAGCTTCCGCGGCGCGCCAGACTTGCTCAGCGCCTTTGAAATCGGCGCTGGTGGCCTCCGCGGCCGAAGCACGATCTTCGCTTTGGCGCGGGGCGTCGTGCCGTTGCGTGCTGTCAGGGTCTGGCATTCGGAAGGCCCGCTTGTGCGGCTGAATAGACAGGCAGCCCTAGCGCAGCCGTCCCCAGCGTGAAGGCAAGACCGCCGGTCCGAAAGCGCAGGTTCTCGGGAGACCACGTGATAAAACTCGCGGGCTGCTGCGTGGCAACCATGCCAGCGACACCGATACCCAGCTCGGGCAACGCCCGCACTGAACACTCTGCCTCAAGCAGGTAGAGCGGCTCGGCGCCTGTGAGTCCGCTGCTGCGGACGACTAGCTCGCCGCGCCCGCCCGACACACCCGGACTCAGAATGAGGTCTGGTAACATCGCGATCTGCCCTAGGTCGACATCTAGGGCCTCCTCGGAACACGAGCGCTCTGGGAGGGCCGCAAGGGTCGTGAGGTCGAGCGCCTGAATCCCGCCATCCAGCGCGCCGTAGGTCGCACCCGAACCCACCCACAGCACCCCATTCGCAGGGTCGGCGGCGAGACCGGCAACGGGGTTCTCCCAAGCTAGATCCACAAGCGTAGTCGGCACGGCTTCCGCTCCGGATAGCGCGGCCTGGCGCAATGCCTCAACGTCGAACGCGGCTAGCTGTGAACCAAAAAAATCGAGCGAGAAGGTGTCGAAGTTGAACGCGTAGCGACCCATGGCGACCAACACACGCGCATCCGCCAGCAAGGCCGCTTCGACATCCACCAGCCCGCTAGGGTCAGCAGGTGCTGCGAGACTATCGATGGATGCCCTGCCGACACGCGTGACCGAGTCACCGCTACGCTCCAGCAACCAGACTTCATTGGCTCCGCGCATGAACAACAGCGCTTCACTCGGGCTCAACTCGACAAACACGCTCGGGTTGAGCGTGACATCCTCGTCGGATACGGCTCGAACCGTCGCCGCAGGCACCTCCACCTCGTCCGCCATGAAGAAAGACACGTCCCCAGAAGTGCGCTCCATGAGCACGCGCAGATCACGCCACACGGCGACGAGCGCATCTTGGTCCTCGTTCGCCACCTGAACGCGCTCAACACGACCGTCGCGATAGGTCAGCAACGTGCGCGCGCCTGTCGAGAAATCCGAGAGGGACAACCAGAGTTGCCGTGCCTGTCCGGAAGCGATGGGGTCTTCCGGCGGGGGAGCATCAGGCGACTCGGGAAGCGGCAAGATATCCACCTTCAGGGTTGAGTCGGAAGAACACGCATGCAGGCCCGCCGCTGCCCCACAGACTATTCCAACCACACACAGCTCGCGCACGCGCTCAAACCGCAGCCGCGAATCTCTCATCGATTCCATAAAACTTCTTTTTTCCAGCACAGATGCCGAGGTCTAGCCCGGGCAAAATGAATCGCTAGGCATGCGCTGGCTAATCCATCTCGGAAAGCGGCAGCGTAAAGCCGTCTTGGTCGCTGTGCTCGAGTTCAGCGAATAGCCGTTCGACATCTTCGCCGCGGCAAAGCTCCGTACCCGCGGTCATCACGGCTGCTGCGCCCGCCGCAATGCCGTAACGCGTGGCGCGCACCACATCCCAGCCCCGGGCAAGCGCAAGGGTGATACCCCCCACCATGCTGTCGCCCGCCCCCACCTTCGAGCGAATCGGCACCGTCGGGGACCTAAACGTGCGAATGCCATCAGCCGAGGCGAGCATCGCGCCTCCCGCACCAAGCGACACGATGACGATCTGTGTTTTACCACCGCTCACAAGGCGACAGGCCTCACGTCTCAGTTCGGCCTCATCGTCGATAGCCTCTCCGGCGATTTCTCGCAGCTCGCTTAGGTTGCACTTGAGGAGGTATGCGCCTTCTTCAGCGATAGCCTTGAGTGCGCCCCCGGAGGTATCAACAATGATACGCCCCTTACTTTTTTTAACTTCCCTGGCGATATCCGCAAGAAAGCTCGCACCGAGGCCTGAAGGGAGCGAGCCGCTCACGACCACGAAAGTGCCGTCGGTTACATGTGCGCGAATGCGCTCGATGCAGCGCTTCCCTTCTTCCTCACTCACCCGCGGCCCGGGCATGCCAAAGCGATACTGCAGCTTCGAGACGCGCTCGAAGGCAATGAAGTTTTCCCGCGTCTCGCCTTCGATAGCGATAGCCTCAATCTCAAGCTTCTCGTCGCTCAAGAGCGCGGTGAGGCGCTTGCCGGACGCACCGCCCGCTAGGAAGAGCGCCGCAGCCGC
>SLEO01000054.1 GCA_007124745.1 Myxococcales bacterium | reverse complement strand
GCGGCGTAACGACAAGATGATGGCGTCTCGTTATGCGCCGCGGGATTTGGGGGAGGCGCTACGCGATGTCGTGTTGGCGGCGCGGCCGATGGTGGAAAAGAAGGGGCTGGAGCTACGTGCGGCGCTGCCTACAGAGCCGGTGCGCGTTTACGTGGATTCGGACCGCTTCGACGGCGCGGTGGTGAATCTCATCAACAATGCGTTCAAGTTCACCACCCGCGGCGCCATCACCGTGAGCCTCAGCGTGGAAGGCAACCATGCGGTGGTGGAGGTCAGCGACACCGGCTGCGGCATTCCCGAGGACAAGCACGCGGCCATCTTTGACCGCTTTGTGCAGGTCAATGCCTCGGAGGTGCGCCAAGGGATGGGCATCGGCCTCTCGCTGGTGAAGGAGCACGTCGATAGGCACGGCGGCCGGATCACCGTGAAGAGTACACCGGGGGAGGGCTCCACCTTCGCGTTGTGGTTCCCTCTGGGGCGGGCGCATTTGCCCGCGCATGAGGTTTCGGAGACGGAGGCGAGCCCTCGCGCAGACCGCTACGAGCCCGCCTTCGAATACGACGACGAAGCCACGGAAAAGCTGCCTCTCGGCGGGGGCACGCAGGCGGCGCCAAAGCCAGAGCAAGGCGCGGCTTTGGTCCCAGTGCGCGTCAAGAGTGACCCGGAGTCGCTACGTTTGCTCAATGCTTCGATGTCCGAATCGCAGGGCACGTTGCTCCAGGGGGCCAAGGTGCTGATCGTCGAAGACACCGCGGATATGAGGCGACACCTCCGGTCCGAGCTGGGCGAGCTGTATGATGTCTACACCGCGCGCGAAGGCGAGGAAGGTTTGCGGGTGGCCCGCGCCATTCAGCCGGACCTCATCCTTTCGGATATGCGCATGGCACCTATGGATGGTGGAGCGCTCTGCAAGGCGATTCGGCAAGAAGAGGGGCTGCTGGGTCAGACCCCCATCATCATGCTGACGGCGGAGGGTGATGTCGGTACGCGCCTGGAGCTGCTCGCCTTCGGTGCGGATGACTACCTCATCAAGGCCAACGCGCCCCTAGAGGAAATGCACCTGCGCGTCCGCAACCAAATCCTACGCTTCCGCCAGGCGCGTGCTTTGCTCGCGGCGCACTGCAAGCTCGCCGAATCTCACAACCTCGTCAGTGCCCAGCAGCGCGCTATCCATCGCGACCTCACCGAAGCACGGCGTTTTCAGCAAGCCCTCCTCGGTACATCTGCGTCCCTCGCGGGCTTCGAGGCGGCTGTGCGGCATGTGCCCACCACCGAGGTGAGCGGCGATTTTTTCCACGTGGTGCCGCTTGGGGCCGGCCGGACACGGTTAATGGTATTCGACGTTACAGACCACGGCATGGGGGCCGCCATGCGCGCCACCGCCCTCTGGGTGGAGTACTCGCTTATCGACCACGCCAACACGACGCCGGGTGAGGTCTTGCGCCGGCTCAATGATATCGCCTGCCGCAAATACCTAGACCTCACGGGGTGCGCCTTCTGCGCCGACTTCGAGCGCCATGCGGACCACGCAACGGTCACCTACGCCCAGGGCGGTGAAGCGCCGTTCTTGCGCTACACGCCCAGCGGTATTGCGCACGGCGAAGAGCCGGAGGATTTTATCCTCGGCATGGTAGACGGCAGCACCTTCATGGAGAAGACCGTGAGGCTAGAACCCGGCGAAGTCTTTCTGGCGTTCACAGATGGTGTCTTCAACCAACTCAATGAGGGAGGCAAACCCAGTTCCGCCTACATCACCGATGCGTTTTGGCAACGCGCCCTCGCCAAAGACGGCCTAGCGGAAGGCCTTGATACCATAGTAGCCTCGTTAGATGTGTATCGCGGCAGCCGCGAGCGCATGGACGATGTGCTGCTGGTAGCGCTGCGTCTCGACGGCAGCGGCCAAGACGCCAGTGTGGCGCAAGGTGGCGGTGCGGCGAAGGTCTGATGGAAATGACAGAAAACACACACTTCAAAATCGACGAGCTTGAAGTTCGCCACGAGGTCGCGAGCGCAGGCCAGCTCATTGTCACCTTTAGCGGGCGCCACTTGCAGGGCGCGATGATTCCCGGATCGGAAGTTTATCAGCGCTACGACGAAACCTTCGATGGCTTTTTGTCGCATATCGATCTCATCGTGCAGCAGTGCGAGTCGCAGAAATACGCCGTCATAGAGGTACATATTGAAGGGCTCGACCAGGTGATGTCCCGGACCCGCCAAACGATCTATCGCCTCATTCAACGCGTACAGCCGCACGCCGGTGAGATCCGCATCTTCGGGAGTGATAAGACGCCGCCCCAGCGTGAACACTGGAACATGACGAAGATATTCGTTCGGAAAGTCGGAGAAATCAGCAAAGAGGGTGACGCCGCACTTGTGATGGTAGAGGTATAAAGATACCATGATTTTAGAAGTGTCCGGTAAGCCTCACTACGAGATGTACATCGACCCGGTCAACTTTGACCCGCAGCTCACGCCGTCGATCATGGGTGCGCTCCGGGTCATCTTCGGTGGGCCCCACTGGGACGTCTTTGTCATTCACGATGTGGCGCTTTCCGTCCGTGAAATCCTCGATAATCTCTGCCGGCACAGCGACTGGGATGCAGAGACTCGGCCCTCGTTACGCATCTGGTACGAGGAGTTTCTGAACGCGCGCTACATCAATATTCACGCCTCAAACCCCATTCCCGAAGGCGTAGACCGGGCAGCGCTCACACGCTGGATAGGCATCCTCAGCGACCCCGCCCGCGCGCAGGCGCTCCTTGAAGATCGCCTTGTGCTCGCGGACCCAACCAGTGAGGCGATGCGCCGCGAGGTCGGTGGTCTCGGCTTAGTGCAGATCGCCCTGCTCGAACGCAGCCATCTAATTGTGGAAGCCAAAGAAGACCGTTTCGAGGTCCACTTGCAGATGCGGCTCAGCGACGATGAATCCGCCCAAGACCAAAGCGAGGCCTCGCAGGACCCCAAAACGTCCTTGGCTTACTCGTAAGTCCGTGCTTGTGTGGTTTCAGGTTTTAGCCCAAGGCGCGCCCGCATCTGAGAACTCGCGCGCTTCTTCCGCGCCTCCGCGAAGCACACTATCGAGATTCGCAGAGTCTCACGTGAGGCTGACAAGCGCATGGGCTAGAACCGACTCTGAAGGTGGTTTGCCGGTGCACATGAGGGCAGCATGACACTACTTGAATGGGCGGGGGTGGACCCGGATCGGGTCAGCGAGCGCATGCGTCTCGCTGAGCTTTTTGCGCGTATTGACCAACTCAATAGCGCCGACGAAGCGCAGGATGCGGACTACGACGGCACGCTTCTGCCCGCCGCCGTACTCTACGGCCGCCGGATGAGCGAAGAGCTTGCGAACTTTTCGCCGGAGGCGGGGACGGAGCTGCGCATCGCCGCGCGTGGTCAGCATATCGAACGCTTCAAGATTCCCCGCAACACCTACCCGGACACCCGCGCGGGCTACCTGAAATGGCGCCAAGACCTCAAGGTCTTCCACGGCCGCCGGCTGCGCGATGTGATGACAGAGGCAGGCTACGCGGAAGACTTCCAAGACCGTGTTGTCTTCATCGCCTCCAAAAAAGCCATGAAAGAAGACCCCGAGAGCCAAACCCTCGAAGATGTCGCAGGTCTCGTGTTTCTACGCTTCTACTTCACGGCGTTCTGCGAGCAGCATGATGATGCGAAGAACATCGGTATTCTTCGAAAGACCTGGCCGAAACTAAGCGACCGCGGCCGCTACTACGCGGCCCTCGTGCCGCTGGAAGGCCGCCCAGCAGCCCTGCTCGCCCAAGCCCTCACCCCCGAATAAACGCCCTCGGGCGCCTTAACGCCTATCCGAGCGCGGTGTGCTAGGCCTGGGCGCATGATTCCTCGGTACACGCCCGCTGACATTGCGGAACTTTGGGCACCTAAGGCGCAGTACGAAGCCTGGTTCGACGTAGAACTCGCGGGCTGCGAGGCGATGGAAACGGCCGGCTTAGTGCCCGCCGGCGTGGCGAAGAAGCTTGCGCCGTTGCGCGGCCGCCTCGACCCGGACCGCATCGATGCCATCGAACGCACCACGCACCACGATGTCATCGCCTTTCTGACGCACCTCGAAGAGCTGGGCGGCCCAGACGCGCGCTGGCTACACCGCGGCATGACCTCGAGCGACGTGCTCGATAGCGCCACGGCCCTCCGGCTCACCCGCGCCACCGACCGCATACTTGCGCGCTTTGAGCCCATCTACGCAGCTCTGCGCCGCCACATCGAGACGCACCGCCGTACACCCTGCATGGGCCGTTCCCATGGCATCTTCGCCGAGCCGCTCGCCTACGGCATGGTGCTCGCGGGGCATCTCGCCGAGTTTCAGCGTGCCGAGGAGCGCCTCAGGGCTGCACGCTCGGAAATCGCAGTGGGTAAGCTTGCGGGCGCGGTCGGCTCCTACGCGCATCTCTCGCCCGCTATCGAGGCCGAAGCGCTCTCCAAGCTCGGCCTCTCCCCGGAAACTGTGTCGACGCAGGTGGTCGCACGCGACCGCCACGCCGCGCTCATCTCAGCCCTGGCCCTCGCTGCCGCGGCCGTAGAGCGTTTCGCGACGAACGTGCGTCACGGCCAGCGCTCCGAGGTGGGCGAGGTGTCCGAGGCATTTTCCGCCGGGCAGAAGGGCTCAAGCGCCATGCCCCACAAGCGCAACCCTATCCTCAGCGAAAACCTCTGCGGGCTCGCCCGCATCGCGCGGGCTTACGTGACGCCTGCGCTGGAAAATATCGCCCTCTGGTACGAGCGGGACATCTCCCATTCGTCGGTGGAGCGCATGATGCTGCCGGACGTTACGGCGACCGTAGCCTTCGCCCTCGACCGCACCGCACGCTTGCTTGAAGGCTTGGTAGTCAATGTCGAAGCGATGCGCCGCAATCTCGATGCCGCTAAGGGGCTTTGGGCGAGCGAGGCGCTGCTGCTCGCGCTCGTCGAGAAGGGGTGCGGTCGTCAGGAGGCCTACGTCTGGGTGCAACGCAACGCGATGCAAGCCTTCCACGGTGAGGGCGCGTTCAAGCCGCTGCTCCTCGCGGATGCAGACATCCGCAAGCATCTCGACGAGGCCGCCATCGACCGCGCCTTTTCGCTGGAACACGCCCTGCAACACGTCGATGCGGTCATCGACCGCGCGCTGGGTCTTCCCGCTGCAGGAGCACAGCGCTGATGCAAGATATCCTCTTCGAATGCCCGCCCTGGCCGCCGCTCACGTTAGAACGCGGCAAGGTGCGTGATGCTTACCTATTGCCCGAAGGTGAGCGTCTCATCGTCACCACGGACCGCCTGAGCGCCTTCGACGCGCATATCGGCGCCATTCCCTGCAAGGGCCAAGTGCTCAACCAGCTCAGCGTCTGGTGGTTCGACCAACTAGGCCCGCAGATACCCCATCACTTTCTGAGCACCCCCGACCCGAACGCCATGCGCGTGCGTGCGTGCACGCCGCTAGCCGTTGAGTTTGTGATGCGCGGCTACCTGACCGGTGTGACCCCCACCAGCATCTGGACTGCCTACGAGCGCGGCGAGCGCTCATTCTGTGGCCACACGCTTCCCGATGGCCTCAAGTGCTTCGATGCGCTGCCCACTGCGCTTCTGACGCCGAGCACCAAAGCGCCGAGGGGCGGCTCCGACCAGTCCGTCTCCGGCGCGGAACTCATCGCGTCCGGCGTCATCGACGCCGCCACCTTTGAGCGGGCCAGCGAACTTGCGCACGCCACGTTTGCACTAGGTCAGCGCATCGCCGAAAGCCGTGGCCTTATCCTCGTGGACACCAAATACGAGTTCGGCATCGATGCCGCAGGCGAGTTGCGCCTCATCGACGAAGTGCACACGCCCGACTCGTCGCGCTTCTGGCGCAAGGCCGACTACGCCGCCTCCCAGGCTGAGGGCAGGGCGCCGGAAAGCTTCGACAAAGAATACGTCCGCCGCTGCCTCAAGGCCCTCGGCTACCAAGGACAAGGCTCGGCGCCACCGCTCAGTGCCGCCGTTGTCGCCGAGCTTTCCGGGCGCTACGTCGATATCTACGAAACCCTGACTGGCCTGCCGTTTGTGCCCAGTGCCCGTAGCCAAGAGCGCATTGCCGCGCTCCTCGAACGCATCACTGCCACACTCGAGGCCTAGGCGTGTTCGGAATGTGCCACGGTGGCGGGTATCGCTTGGAGCCAGGCACACGAGGCCTTGCTTGCCTGCGAAGTGCGGCGTAATCCCCCAGGCAATGTCTCTTTCAATCAAGGTACGCCTGAAGCGCGACGTGCGGGACCCCCAGGGTGAGGCCGTGCGGCAGGCGCTCCACGCGCTCGGTTTCGACAGCGTCAAGGACGTGCGCATCGGCAAGCTCATCGAGGTTGACGTGCCAGAGCTCGATGCTGCCACCGGCGAAGCGATGTGCCGCAAGCTGCTAGCAAACCCGGTCCTCGAAGACTTCGAAGTCGAAGTCGCTTGAGGCTCCGCGCGCAGCAGGAGCGCACTCGAGAGGTGCCGAGGGAGGCGGATTGTGGGCTTCACTCCGGAACTTCTTCGGGCATCTTAATGAGATCCCCCCTCGAACGTTCGCTTCGGACGTGGCTTGGAAGCAGTGAAGCAGCTACGCTCGCGTACCTATGCGGCCGACGCTGACCCGCCTTTCAAAGAGCCTGTTACCCAGCCTGCGGGAGGCGCCTAAGGATGCACAGCTGCCGTCCCACGCGCTTTCCATCCGCGCGGGGCTTATCCGCCAAGTGGGTGCGGGTCTCTACGAGCTGTTGCCGATGGGTCGCAAGGTCTTGCGCCACATCGAAACCATCGTCCGAGAGGAGCTTGACGCCGAAGGCGCGCAGGAAATCTTGATGCCCGGCGTGCTGCCCGCCGAGTACCTGCGCGAAAGCGGCCGCTGGGAAAGCTTTGGCGATGTCCTGTGTCGCTTTAAGGACCGCAAGGGCGCGGACCTGGCGCTCTCGCCGACTCATGAGGAAATCGTCACGGACATCGCTAGGCGCGAGCTGCGCTCCTACCGCCAGCTCCCAGTGATGCTCTACCAGGTGCAGACGAAGTTTCGCGACGAGCCGCGACCGCGCGGCGGTCTACTGCGTGGGCGGGAGTTCATCATGAAGGACGCCTACTCCTTCGATGTCGATGAAGCCGCAGCCCTTCAGAGCTACGAGCGCATGCGCAAGGCCTACACGCGCATCTTCACGCGCCTCGGCCTCGACTTTCGCGTCGTTGACGCAGACTCCGGCGCGATGGGCGGCTCACGCAGCGCCGAGTTCCAGATTTTGGCTAGAAGCGGTGAGGACAAGCTCGTCACCTGCAGTGCTTGCGCCTACGCGGCGAACGCCGAGGTTGCCACAAGCGGTACCGCCGAGGCTAGCGCAGCAGCTAGTGCGACTGCTGCGACTGCTGCGACCGGGCCGGGTAGCATACCGGCGATGACCCGTGTCGCGACCCCCGGCGTCACCGACATGCAGAGCGCCATTGCCGCCCTTGGAGAAGGTCACACCCTAGATAACGCGCTCAAGACGCTCGTCGTTGAGCACCAGGGCAAGCCCGTGGCGTTGGTTTTGCGCGGAGACCACGAGCTCAACCTGGTGAAGCTCTCCACCGTGCTGGGTGCGCCCGTAGCCTTGGCATCGCGAGAGCGCGTGCAGGCGCTCGTCGGCGCGAACCCCGGCTCCATCGGACCCGTTAACTTCCCCGGACGCGTCATCGTCGACCCACAAGCCGCGGCGCTCGCACACACCTCCTGTGGTGCGAACGAGACGGACGCGCACTTGGTCCACGTCGTTTACGGGCGGGACTACGAAGGCGAGATCACGGACATTAGGATGGTCGAGGCGGGTGACCCCTGCCCACGCTGCGGTGCGTCGCTAAGCGAGCACCGGGGTATCGAAGGCGGCCACATTTTCGTGCTCGGAACGCACTACAGCAAGAAGATGTCCGCGCACTTCACCGACGAAAATGGGGAGGAGCTTCCCTTCGTGATGGGCTGTTACGGCATTGGCATGACCCGCCTCATCGCGGCGATCATCGAGCAGCACCATGATGCGGCGGGTATTCGCTGGCCCGCGAGCGTCGCGCCCTTCGATGTGGTTCTAGTGCCTATCTCCAAACGCGCGGAAAGCGAGGAGGTCGTCACGGCACTCAGCGAGTCGCTGCGCGAGCAAGGGCTGTCGGTCCTCATCGACGACCGCAACGAACGCCCTGGCGTGAAGTTCAAAGACGCCGAGCTTTTTGGTATCCCGCTACGCGTGACCCTTGGTGACCGCGGACTCGAAGCTGGCCAAGCAGAGGTCACTGAGCGCCGTTCGGGTGAGACCACCGCCGTAGCACTGGGTGACGCTGCCGCTCACCTTAAGCGCATGCACCTTGGTCTCATGCAGGGTCTCGAGTGACCCGCTCGCTGAAAGCTGCGCGCGAGACGATGCCCAGGACCCATTCCATGCATCCCTTGCGAGCGCGCGAACGGCAGGTGCCCCAAGATCCTTGGAGCCCAAGGCGGTATCTCCTAGCGTGGGTAGCGTTTGCCGTCATTGCCGCCTGGCTCATCGGACGTGTCTTGGTGCCTAGCCTCGGCGAGCGCGTTCCTGCGCTTGAGGTCGGTGACCCTACCGGCGACGCCTAATCGAAGGTCGCCGCAACCAGGCCCCTATTTGGATAACGTGCGCGCTTCGCGTCCGCGCTCTAGCCGAGGTGTAAGGTCCCGCACGCCGTTTGCATGCCTCAAGTGAGTCGCGACGGGCGTGTGCAAAGGGGTCTTTTGTCTCCGTTTCGCTCCTGGCGACGCGGCAAGGCGCCGATCGCCCCTCGGGAGTGACGGTGACTTCGCTTAACTTGTGAAAAAGTGCAGCATCGTGCCCCCAATCGCGAGAACTCCCCCTAGGGCTATTGTAGAGAAGGCCGGGGTTGGATATGCTGAAGATGTACACATAGACTGACGTGTTGGGGACGCGAGGGCCAGTGTCGCGCGTCAAAATGGTTGAGTTCAATGCCGTTGCTGGGTGCATGGCGGAGACTCGAGGCCGCAGATGAACTTTGTAGGGATGACAAACGTCTATACCGACAACTAGGCCAAGGGAGGGTCGAGACGAAGAGGCGCACGGTGAATCAAGCCGGGTCGGCAGGTGGACGCACCGAGCGCTTGGGTAGGTCAGTAAAAGTAAAGCGGAGCAACACGGCGTGACATCACATCAGCAACATCATCGAGCAACAACCTGGCAGGAAGGACGCGCCCAGGCGCGTATTTTCCGCGTGCTGGCTGTGATCACCGCTGTCGTCGCCATGGTGCTGCTCACTGCCGAGGTGCAGGCGTGGCGAGAGCCTGCGATGTGTGTTGTGGCGCGCCCGGCTCTTTTCACCATGGACGCCCCCCAGTGTCGCGCGCTTGAGTCAAGGCCGTGGGTCGCTGCGCTCGCGGTCCAAGAGGTTGTGTTGGCTGGGCCCGCCTCAAGCGCCGCCGTGCCGCAGCCTGCAGCGCCCATTTCACCGACGTTTAAGGTTCAGCATGTTCAAGACTGGCTGGCGCTCGATGAGGCAGAATACCTGGCGGCAGCGGGTGACACGCCCCGTGCGCTCAAAGTGCTCAAGCTCGCAATGGATGCGACGAAGGATGGGAGCCTCGCGCTCAAGATTCGGCTACTCGAACTCGAACTGCGCCTTAAGGCTGGCGACATCAAAGCCGTCGCGGACCTCGACGCGGTGGCGAAGCGTTTCGCCAAACTCCCCCAGCTTCCCGCCCTGCAGTCGCTCGCGGCGGAGGCTTTGCTCGCCGATGGACAGGCCAAGGCATCTGCCTACCGTTATCGCCGGCTCGCTATCGACTTTCCCGAAACGCTTGAGGGACGCGAAGCCGCCCGAACCTTTTCCGCGCTGAAAGAGGACGGCGATGTGACGTTGTGGAAAGCATCGCGCGCGCAACGCCTCGACCGCGCCGAACGCCTCGCCCGCGCGGGAACCGTGGAAGAAGGGTGGCGTGCCCTCGAACGCTTCATTGAAGCCGAGGGCAGGCTCAGCGCTGAAGAGGCAGCGCGCATTGAGCGCTCCGCTGCTCACCTTGCCAAGCGGTCGTGGCATTTTGGTCTTGAGGACAGCTACATGACCGCCGCGCGGGCGGAGCAGCCCCGCAGCGTGGCCCTCATTCAAGATTCCGAAGTGACCCTGCGGGCGGCATGGCTTGACGCCAATCGCCGCAGGTCGGAAAAGCTGATTGCGACGCTCTTAGGCAAAGGGCCTGTCACCAAGGTCAAGCCCTTCAAGCTCCTGCGCGCTCTGGAAGAATCCTCGCGTGCCGGGGACCGCAAGCAGAGTGAAACGTTGCTGCTAGCGCTGCTTGACCAGAAGCCATCGGCCTGGCTTCTGCGCAAATACGCGGACACCGCCGTGGGCCGCGTCTCTCCCGCCGCCGAAGCCAAGCTCTTCAGTGCGCTCCTGGCGTCGGGCGCAAGCGAGGCCATGGTCGCGTATTACGCCAGCCGTAGTTCGGAGGCCGCGGTAAGACTTCCGCCAGCAGAGCGCGCCGCTGTGGAGGCCAGCATGCGTACCCTGAGCGATGGCGGTGCGAGCGCCACACCTGGTACCGATGCAAGCTACTACAGTATGTGGTCGGAGCAGGCCCTCGGGCGTCTCGGTCGCGTGGCGCTTGCGCCCCTCGAGTCTCCAAAGCTTGCGCTCGCTAGTAACACAAGCACCACTCAGCGTCGCTTTGCCCAAGACTTGATGCTGCAGGGTGCCCGCCGGCAGGCAACCATTGACTGGTTGCAGCAGCCCCACGACATCGCTGAACTCGTCGCCCATCCCACCTGGGATGCGGCCTTGGTTGCGCTGACCAAAGACAAGGGCTCGGCCTATCCCTGGGCCGGGCGCATTCACGAAAGTCTGCGGCTAGGTCAGGGGGCCTGGGCGCGTCACGAACTCCAAGAGCTGCTCCTAGCCTGGCGTCAGGCGCGCGGGCGAGAGTTGCGCCGTATGGGCTTCGAGGCGGTAGCCCACGGCGTCGAGCGCCCGCGCATCGCTGCGACGTGGAAGCAGAAGCGCGCTCGGCGCCTCCTCGACAGCAAGTACCAAAAGCTTCTCGGCAACCTCGCTTTGCGTCTCGGAGACCCGGGTCTGGCGCACAACTTCGGCTTGAGCGATGTGCTCACATCCCTGCCTCGCCCGTACGCCGATATCGTGAACCGCGAAGCGGCGCGTCATCAGCTCGACCCCAATCTCATCTACGCCGTGATGCGCGTCGAGAGCGTCTTCAATCCGGAGATTCTCTCCAGCGTCGGCGCCGTCGGCTTGATGCAGATCATGCCCAAAACCGGGATGCACATCGCACGTCTGCTCGACGACGAGCCCTTCACCCCCGCGCGCATGCTGGAGCCAGAAACCAACATTCGTTACGCCGCGGCCTACCTTGCCTCGCTCATCTCGCGCTTTGAAGGGCGCTTGCCTCTTGCAATTGCCTCCTATAACGGCGGCCCGCACAATGTGGCGAAGTGGGTGCTGGCTTCCCCCGAAACCATGCCCGTTGATGCGTTCCTCGAACACATCCCGTTCCGTGAAACTCATCGCTATGTCCGCCGCGTGCTGACCCACTACCGCGCCTACCGCGAAAGCGCGGGGCTGCCCATGGTCAAGCTCGACATCAGCCTGCCCGCTTTGGGCGAAGACGCCATCGGCTTTTAGCTCTCGGGGGTTCGGTTGCGAGCGGCAGCGTCTTGTCTCCGGCGCTGCCGTGGATACCTTGCTACAGGTACGGACCCATGGCCTACAAGGACTACTACGCGATCCTGGGCGTCGACCGCCAGGCTGATAGTGCGGCGATTCAGAAAGCCTACCGGGCGCTTGCGCGCAAGTACCACCCGGACGTTTCCAAGGAGGCGAAGGCGGAGGACCGCTTCAAGGAAATAGGTGAGGCCTACGACGTCCTCAAGGACGACAAGACGCGCAAACTCTACGACCAGTATGGTGAGTCCTGGAAGGCGGTCTCCGAGGGGCGCGCCGACCCACGGGCGGCGCAGGGCGTCCCTTTCGATTTTTCCCAAGTCTCCGGCTTCGACGCCGACGCATTCGGCGGCGACCTTGGCTCTATTTTCGAGGCGATGTTTGGCGGGCAGCCTGGTCGCGGTCGGGGCGCTCGGGCGCCAAGGCGGCCCGCCGCCCAAGAGGTGGAGCTAAAGCTTGGCGTGCAAGAAGCCTACGCGGGCACCGAGCGCGAACTGGCGCTCGCGCTGCCAAGCGGTGAGCGGCGGACGGTCAAGGTGCGCATCCCGGCCCGCGTTCGCACCGGGCAGAAGGTGCGTGTCGCGGGGCAAGGGCCCGGAGGCGGCGATGTGCTGCTGAAGGTGCAGGTCACCGCCGACAGTGCCTTCGCCTTCGATGGCCCGGATCTCGTCGCGCGCCTTGAGCTCACCCCTGCCCAAGCCGTGCTCGGTGAAACGGTGGAGCTTAAGACTCTCGATGGCTCTGTGGACCTGCGTGTGCCTGCGGGCTCCTCAAGTGGGCGCCGGATTCGTCTTAAAGACCGAGGCTATCCCTTAAGTGCCACGACGCGCGGACACCTCTTCGCCGAGATCCACATCCGTGCGCCGAAGGAACTCAGTGACGCCGAACGCGCCCTCTACGAAAACCTCCGCGCCCTCGAAAAAGCCGAAAGTCCGCCGCAGGAAGCGTGAAGCGGGGCGGCGTGTGTGCCTGCCCATCCGTCACACGCGGCGCACCCCTCCGAGCCTGACGCAAAAGACGCCGAAGGTCGCCCTGCCTCGCAACCCCGCCCGGCCGCGGGACCGAACAGTGTTGTAATTGGCGCGGGATTATGTCACATCCTCCTGGCGCAGATCCTACTGCACTTGGGCCGGGTTGCGCGAACACCGGCGGCCGGGTTCGCGCCGCACGTGGGTAGCCACTTCGCTGAAGCCGTCTAGGCCAAGCGCAAGCAAGGCTACGGCCAAGCCAGAGGCTCAGTCTTGGTAAGACCAAGCCTGATACGTGGCATTCGCGGAGTAGGTGACGCAGCAGTTGTGTGCCCCGGTACAACGGGCGGGCCCTTATGTGCCAGCTCAAGCTCGGGTCGGATGGCTAGGTATGAACGTTTCTGGAGCAAGTAGAGATGAATAAAGGACCCATGATTTTTGGTGGACTTTTGCTGTTTATCGGTGGCCTCGCTATCGGTAATCTAATCGGCAGTTCAAGTAAGGATGACGGTGGCTCAGCGCCGTCGGCCGCCGCGGTTGAGGCCTCGGGTGAAGTCGAGCGGTACAACATGCCGGTCACCGACGCGCAGCCGACGAAGGGTCCCAAAGATGCCCTCGTCACGATCGTCGAAGTGAGCGACTTCGAATGCCCATTCTGCAAGCGGGTTGGCCCGACGATTGAGCAGATCAAGAAGACCTACGGCGACAAGGTACGCTTTGCGTGGCGCAATAACCCGCTGCCCTTCCACCAGAAAGCGACCCCCGCAGCCCAGCTTGCGATGGAAGCGTTTAAGCAGGGAGGTAACGACAAGTTCTGGGAAGCGCACGACCTGCTCTTCGAAAACCAGCAGAAGCTCGATAACGCGGACCTAGAAGGCTACGCCGCCAAGCTCGGCCTCGACGTAGCGAAGTTCAAGGCCGCTCTCGAGAACGGCACGTACATCGACCAGATCAAGGCCGACCAGGAAATGGCTGCCAAGTTTGACGCCCGCGGCACACCTGCTTTCTTCATCAATGGCCGCAAGCTGATGGGCGCCCAGCCCTTCGAGGCATTCAAGGAAGTCATTGACGATGAAATTGCGCGCGCTGAGAAGCTCATCGCCAGCGGCGTCTCCAAAAGCAAAGTGTCCGCGGAGCTGACCAAGACGGGCAAGGACCGCGCTGAGCCGGAGAAGCCGAAGGAGGAGCAAGCCCGCAAGTTGCCCGACCCGAACGCGGTCTATGCGGTCCCCGTCGGCAATGAGCCTTCCAAGGGCCCTAAAGACGCCCTCGTGACCATCGTTGAAGTGAGCGACTTCGAGTGTCCGTTCTGCTCGCGCGTGCTGCCGACCCTCGACGATGTCCGCAAGGAATACGGCGATGACGTCCGCATCGTGTGGTTCAACAACCCGCTCCCCTTCCACAAGAATGCAACGCCCGCCGCACAGGCTGCCCTCGAAGCCTACGAGCAGGGTGGCAACGATAAGTTCTGGAAGATGCATGACCTGCTCTTCGAGAACCAGCGTGAGCTGACGCGGGAGAATCTCGACGCCTTCGCCGCTAAAATCGGCCTCAATGCCGCCAAGTTCAAGGCTGCCCTCGACGGCGACAAGCACACAGACGCCATCAAGGCCCAGCAGCAGCTTGTGCAGAAGCTAGGCGCTTCGGGCACACCTTCCTTCTTCATTAACGGCCGTAACCTGCGGGGCGCCCAGCCGCTGCCCGCGTTTAAGGCCGTCATCGACGAAGAGCTGAAGAAAGCCAAGGACCTTGTGGCCAGCGGCACCGCCAAGAGCAAGGTGTACGAGAGCATCGTCGCCAAGGGTGCGAAAGAGCCGAAGTTCATCGAAGGTCCCAGTGCGCCTCAAGAGGCCGCCGCGCCTAGCCCGGATAAAATCTATAACTTCGACATTCCCAAGGACGCGCCGGTGAAGGGCAACCGCAACGCGAAGGTGATCATTCAGGAGTTCAGCGACTTCGAGTGTCCCTTCTGCTCGCGGGTCAACCCCACGATGGCGGAGATCGAAAAGACCTACGGCAACAAGGTCGCCGTTATCTGGCGTCACTACCCGCTGCCCTTCCACCAGAATGCCCAGCTTGCCCACGAGGCCGCGCAAGAGGTCTACAAGCAGGGTGGCGACAAGGCCTTCTGGGCGTACCACGACAAGCTTTTCGAGAATCAGCGCGCGCTCACGCGTCCTGACCTTGAGAAGTACGCCGGTGAAATCGGCGGCATCAATATGGCGGCGTTCAAAAAGGCGCTTGATGAGAATACCCACAAGGCCCGCGTTCAGGCGGACCTCGACGCGGTGACCAAGGCGGGCGCGCAAATCGGCACGCCGTCGTTCTTCATCAACGGCAAACTGCTCCAGGGCGCCCAGCCCTTCGAGCAATTCAAGGCTGCCATCGACAAGGCGCTTTAGAGCGATAGTCCGGCCGGGTTGAGGCGCTTGCAGAGCAGAGCGAGCGCCTCAACCACGGGAGACTAAGGGGTGCATGCCTTCAAGGCATGCACCCCTTTTTCATGAGGGTCTGCGTCCAAGTCGCTAGTGTGGCCCTGACGCGCGCGCTTTATTGACAGTGGGTCAAGAAGCAAGCCATGGTTCCCCGACCATGGGACGAGGGAGCATGACCAGGCGAAGCGCAGACAAACCAGCCACCGCAGCCAAGTCCGCGGGTAAGAAAGCAGCGCAGTCTGGAGCCAAAGTGGTGGCACCGAAGGCCGCAAAGGCGACGACATCTAAAGCGGCTGGCAAGTCGAAAGAAGCTGGCGCTAAGCGGGCGATAGCTTCTGTGAAGGCCGCAAAACAGACGCCACCTGCCGTCACGGCCAAGACGACAGCGAAGGGCAGTGCCGGGTCGGTATCTGCTTCGGCGAGGAAAACGCCTCCGAAAGCGACCGCGAAGCGTGGTGCCAAAGTCCCCACTGCCAAAGCGCTCAAGCCAAGCCCAGTCCGTTCTGCTAAGTCACTTAAGGCGAGTGCGAAAACCGCCTCCGCCAGAAACGTCGCCGCCGCGACAACAAAAACGTCGCAGGCAACGAAAGGCGCGCGCACGCAGAAGCTTGCAGCGCCAGCGACAACCGTGAAGCGGAGCGCAGCAACAACCAAGGACGTTGCCACCGCGAAGCGCGCGTCCAAGAAGCAAGCGCCGGGCAATCAAGCGCCTAGCAACCAAGCGCCCGGACGCACCGCCGGTACGAAAGACGGCAGACAGAGCAAGATGACACCTAAGGAAGTAGTCAAGCAGCCCAAGGCCGCGCGAGCGGCAGCCCAAGGTCGCAGCCCCGCGAAGGGGGCTACCCGTTCTGCGGTGGCCGGCGCCGACGCGGCCGGCAGCGTCGCGCGCCGCTGGGAGGAGCCGTTCAAGGAGTTTAGCTTCAAATCACAGAACGCCTTCCTCACGGTGCTGGTCAATCGGCCGGCCAAAAGGATTCGCGTGATTGATTTCCGCGCGGGCGCGATGCCCGCTAAACGTCTATTTATTCAGACAACTGCGCGGCAGGAAGACATCCATAAGGTGCAGATCTTCATCGAGAAAGATGAGATCAGTGCGTGGACCAAGGTGGGCTTTCAGCGCGAGGGCACGGTTCCGGGATTCTACAAGCGTAGCGATGGTTATCTCTGCGGCTTCTTTCCCCAAGGCCAAGGTCTGCGCAAAGAACAGCTTGAGCAGCTTACCAAAGAGTCGGAAAAGGCGTTAGTGGCCGCGAAGCGTGCGGCCGGCAGTGAGGTGGCGCTCCCGGACGTGAAGGTGTTTCACCTCGACGGCGATGCCGCGCGAAAGTTTCGCGACAAGGCCACAGGCCTCGAAACGGCCTACGCCGCGTTTGAGCCTTTCGCGCGGGATGCGGATTATCTTTTCGTCGGTGCGGGTCCCAAGCCGAGTGCACCGGTGCAGGTGTGCGGCGTCGAATACGAAGAGTGCTTCGGTCACGCACAGGTCGACTTTCTCCAGCGCGCTGACAGCGAGGCGGAGTGCGCCGCGACCGCCGCGTGCATGCGCGAGGTCGAAGCGATTCTGACTAACAAGCATATCGTCTCGCTCTACACCTACGTACCCATTGACGCGATTGCCTGGCTTGGCGTCTTGCTAGATCTAGGCTTCCGGCGCACGGGGCTCGTACCCCGCGGGCTCACGACGCTTGCAGGCGAAGGGGTGGATACGCTTCTCATGACCAAGAAGCTCGACTTCCTCGACGACGACTAGCACCCATGCCGGGCCCGGCCCACATCGGGCCACACCGCCCATCATAGTCCAGCCCAGCCCAGCCCAGCCCAGCCCAGTCCAGCCCAGCAGCCCAGTCCAGTCCAGTCCAGTCCAGTCCAGTGGCTGGGTCTCTAGGGTTTGGCAGGTGCTGTTGAGGGCTTTGATGCGGCAGTGCTGTCCGATTTGGCGGGTGCGGACGTGCTTTCGCTGCCCGATGAGCTTGAACCGGAGCCCGTTGAGGCGGCAGACGGGGATGACGCGGCCGCGGACGATGCTGCGGCTGAGTCGCCGCTCGGCTTGCTCGGCCCGCCCTTGCCCTGGTTCGATGGGCCTGAGTAGAGGTCAGCGTACCACCCACTGCCTTTGAGGATGAAGTTGCCCTGGGTGATGAGGCGGCGCAGGGATTCCTGGTTGCACGCCGGACAGACCTTGAGTGGGTCGGCGACGATGCGCTGTTCCGCTTCGAAGGTGTGGCCGCAGTTGTCGCACGCGTATTCGTAGGTGGGCATGGATCGAGTCCTCAATCAGCACTGATGCACGGCGCGGCCCTGCACGGTGCGTCTATGCGCCGTGAGAAGAGCGGGACGTCTCTGGCGGCGAAGTTAAGTCGTCCGTGACGCGGGTCAAGATGGCGCGGATCAACATGCCGCTGATCAAGACGGTGCCGGACGCAGATAGCTCAGGAGTACCTGCCGCGGACCGCTATCGAAGTCGACACGGGCGCGCGGAGGCGTGGCCGTCACGATATGCAGGATGCGACCGGAGCCGAAGCGCTCGTGGAGAACCTGGGCGCCGACGTTAAAGGGCAACTCGTCGAGCTGGCTCTCCTCGTAGTCGACGTAGGTTCCTTCGCTCGGATCTCGGCCGGCGTCACCTTGCGCATGCGAGGACGGCGAGCCGTGGCCGAGTGCGGCGTCGTCGAAGCGCGAGCGGTTGCCGTTTAGCCGCTGAGCAAAGCGCTTGAAAGAGGGTGCGTGTTGACGGTAGGCGTAAGTGGCAACCTCCGGGGGGGTGTCCATATCGTCACCGTAGCCGCCCAACCCTGGCGGCGTGGTCAGGCGCAGGCGGCTTAGAGGACGGCGGGGTGAAAAGCCATAGCCTTCCGAGAGGCGCTGCTCCACCGGCAGGGCGGCGACCTCCTCCAGAAAGGGTGACGGGCGTTGCAGGCGCAGCTGACCGTAGATCCGCCTCGTCGTTGCATGGCTCAGGTGCAGGAGCTTTTCGGCGCGGGTCATCGCCACGTAGGCCAAACGGCGCTCTTCCTCGAAGGCCTCGGGGTCGCCCTCATCCCCACTGCGCTCGTAGGGGAAAAGGCCGTGCTCCATGCCCGCCACGAAGACCACCGGGAACTCCAGGCCCTTGGCGGAGTGGACGCTCATGAGCGTGAGCGCACCCCGTGTCTCCTCGCCTTCGACCGCTTCACTCGCGAGCGTAATGCCCTCCAGGAATGCGGTTAACGGCTCGATAGCTGCCACGCTGTCCGCGCGCGCGTCCGGTGCGTCTCGCAGCTCCCCATGCGACACTGCCTGGCCTCCTGCATCCGAAAGCCGCGTGGCGGCTTCGGCCGGCCGCCCACCTTCGGCCGGCCCCGCGGCGCTTCCATAGGTGCGCTCCCATTCGATGATCGAGTTCATCAGTTCCCGGATATTGTCGAGACGTGCCTGGTTTTCGACGGTCGCTTCCTGCGTGAGCGACGCTTTGATGCCGGATTCCTCGAAGATGTCCGCGGCGAGCGTCGTGACCGAACGATGGGTTTGGTAGCGTGCGCGGAGTTGGCTGATGAGTGCGGCGAACGCGGCGAGGCGCCGTTTGGCGCTCGCACTCAGGTCGCGGACAGGGGCCGGGTTGCTGGCGATGTCGAGCAGCGCATGACCATGCTCGACGGCGTGCAGTAGGAGTCGCTCCACCGATGTTTTGCCGATGCCGCGGCTCGGGGTGTTGACGACACGCAGGAACGCGACGTCGTCCTGGCTCAGATGAACCAGGCGCAGATACGCCAGCATGTCTTTGATTTCGGCGCGCTCGTAGAAACGCAGGCCGCCGAAAATGCGGTAGGGCATGTTGGCCTGGCGCAGCAGCTCCTCGAAGACACGTGACTGCGCGTGCGTCCGGTAAAAGAGCGCGATGTCGCTCAGCGCAAAGCCCGCATCCACCGCCTCATCGACGGCGCACAGAAATGCTCGGCCTTCTTCCGCGCCATCGTGGCAGGACCAGACGCAGACGCTTTGGCCGGTGGCGTTCTCCGTGTGCAGTGCTTTGGGTTCGCGGTCCCGGCCGCGGGAGATAACCGCATTGGCGGCGGCGAGAATCTCTGGTGTCGATCGGTAGTTCTGCTCGAGCAGCACGACCTGCGCTTCCGCAAAGTCCTCGCGGAAACGGCGTAGGTTGTCTCGGTTCGCGCCGCGCCAGCGATAGATGGACTGGTCGTCATCGCCGACAACGCAGAGGCAGCGGTGCCGCTCCGCAAGCGCCTGGACAATGGCGTACTGGACTTGGTTGGTATCCTGAAACTCGTCGATGAGCAGCTGGTCGAAGCGCTGCTCGAGTTGCGACCTAAAGGCCGGCTCTGACCGCAGGCCCTGAAGCGTGCGTAGGAGCAGGTCGCCGAAATCGAGGGCCTGGGACTGTTTCAGCGCCTGTTCGTAGTGTTGGTAGATCTCGATGAGCTGGCGGTCGTCGTAGGTGCGCTCGGGCAGATCCTGCGACGCCAGGCCCTCCTGCTTGGCGCGGTTGATGCGCCCCGCCCAGGCGCGGACGTCTGCTGCGGCGTGGGCGCGCCCAAGGTCCCGTAAGCAGCGACTCACCGCGGTGCGCTGGTCCGCATCGTCGTAGACGACAAAGTTGCGCGGGAGCCCTAGCGGCTCCCCGTAGAAGCGAAGAAAACGCGCGCACACCGAATGGAAGGTGCCGAACCACACGCGTTCGGCTTCCGCACCGAAAAGGCTGGCGCTCCGTTCGCGCATCTCCCGCGCCGCCCGATTGGTGAAGGTGAGCGCAAGGATGCGCTCGGGGCGGATGCCGTCTAGGGCGATAAGGCGGCGCACGCGCTCGACGATGACGCGCGTCTTGCCGCTTCCCGCTCCGGCAAACACCTGGAGCGGGCCTTGTCGAAAGTTAGCCGCCGCCTCCTGCGCTTGGTTGAGTTGCAGCCCCACCGGAGACGCCATAGCATGCGCCAGGGGCATGGGTCGCCCACTGGGCAGCCCGACGGGCTGCGTCAGGACGTTGTCCCGGCGCAGCGGTCGCATCGCGGAGGCACACTGAAATAGGCTATCTTTGGAGGTAGCCTTCTCTTCCGGGTGTGTGTTTACGTTGGCGTCGGTGTGTGGGAGCGTCTCCCCACGGGCGGCGTTCCTGTGAGGCGCGCTGCCGCGCACCCGCGGACCCCGTCCCTTGCATGTGGCCATGGTTGTGTCCTCGAACGTTAAAAGTGCTGCGCCAGATGCGCGACCATCGGTTTCTGCAGCGCCCGGCGCTGCAGAGGTTAGTGATGCGGCCGCTGCAAAGTCGGTGTCCGCCTCGGTCCCGGCGGATGAAGCGTTGCTGATCGAACGCGCGCAACGCGGTGATCGCGTGGCGTTTCGTGCGCTCTATGAGCGCTATCACCGCCGGGCCTATGCGGTCGCGCTCGGGGTGGTGCGAGACCCTGCGGATGCCACGGACGTCGTCCAAGACGCCTTCGTCAAGGTATACAGGCACCTAGACCGCTTCGAAGGCCAGGCCGCCTTCTTCACCTGGCTTTACCGTATCGTGATGAACCTCAGCATCGACCGGCTGCGTCGGCGCAAGGTGCACAACGTCGAGTTCGACGAGGGCCTTGCCTACGCCGATGAGGCGCCCGTGCTTTCGGCGGGTTCCGCGACGCTCGGGGCCCCGGTAGCGGAAGCGCTTCGTCGGGAGCTTGGGCAGGCGATTGATGCGGCGCTGGAGCGTTTGCCCGAGCACCACCGTGCGGTGCTCATTTTGCGCGAAATCGAAGACCTCGACTACGAGGCGATCGCCCAGGTCCTCGAGATTCCCAAGGGTACCGTGATGAGTCGCCTCTTTCACGCCCGGCGCAAGCTGCAGCAGGCACTGGGTCCGTATTTGAATGATGCAGATGTGAATAAGCCAGGCCTTGAGGCAGTTTCATCTAGCGAGGCCCTTTCAGACAGCTCGAACGCGTCATGACCCAGCAAGAATCCGATTTAGAGGCTCAAGACCCAAGCGCCAAGGAGCTTGCGCTAGAGTGTGGGCCAGGCGAGGAGGATACCCTGTGGCTCCAGCGTTACCTCGACAACGCGCTAGAGCCCGCGGCACGCGCCGAGTGTAGCGCGCGGCTTGAAGCCGACGCGGGTGCGCGCGCGCAGCTCGCAGGGCTGAACGCCGCTCGACATGCCTTGCGCACGCATGTTGAACAGCTCGCTCAGGACACACTTGACGGCGAGGCGCTCTTCGCGCGCATCACCGCAGAACTCGACGCCCCGGGGCGTGGTGTCGGCGCGCTGGCGTCCTCCGAAGCAACGCTTCCGCGGGTTGCGCCCAGCGCAGCCGAGCCCAGCCGAGCCCAGCCCAGCCCGGCCGCGTCCAGCTCGGTCCTGTCCAGTGCAGCCGCGCCTCGTGCACTTGCCCTTGAAGACGTTGCGCAGGCGAGGCCCCGCTCCGTGCGTCCCTTCCGAGCGCGAACCCCTGACGCCGAAGCCAGCCGCCAGGGACGCCTGCGTATGCTGAGCGCTAAAAGTCTGGGTCGCGTCATCGTCGTGGCACCGATGCTCGCGGCTGCCGCGGCACTGATGCTGTGGGTGTGGTCGGGTGACTCGGCGACGGAGGTATTGGCAACCCGCGGTGTTAAACAGGGCCCCAGTCGTTGGGAGGGGAGCAGCACGGTGGAGAGCCAGGGCGCCACGGGTGCATTGGCTTCGGGACGGGTTCAGGAACGTATCCAGGTCCTGCGAGGCGTCGGAGAGGTTGCCCCCAGCGCCATGGATGGCCTTAGCCCAGCTGCGGGCGCCGGATGGGTGAGCGGGGGAAGTGGCTCACCGCACACAGAGATTCTCGAAGTGGATTTTGGTAGCCATGGTGGAACCATCTACTCGGGTGCGGACGACTCCGGGCGGGCTACCATAATATGGATTGCAGATAGCTAGGACTGAAGACCGCCCCGCATAGAGTGGGCGGATAGCGTTAGGAGCTGGCGTTCGGCCAGCGCTGAACTAAGCCCGCAGGAGAGACCCAGGCCGTTCATGCACAGACAGAAGTTCATGCACGGGCAGAAAAAGCCTCGAGAATGGGGCGGCTTCCGTGGGCGAGGGAACCTCGCATGTTTCTTGTGACAGCAGAATATCTTGAGCCAGAAGCGTATCTTGAGCGAACAGAGTAGACCGGTATGACCCAATACAACTTCAGCAAGCGCGTGTTTCGCCCG
>SLEO01000262.1 GCA_007124745.1 Myxococcales bacterium | reverse complement strand
GACGCATGGACGGTGCGGCCCGCCCGCAGCGGCGCAACGTCAGCGTAGGCCGCGCGCAGCAACGCCGAGCGCTCGGGCGCTGAAGGGCCGCCTTTCGGCTTGTCGTCGCGCGCGCTCACAGCGTCAAGTGTAACACGCCGAAAGGGAATGCCCGCAGATCGGAGAGGCAAGCGTTTAGGGGGTCGATAAGGTGAAAACGCGGCGGGGAAGAGCACGTGGGCGGTGGGGCACCGCGCGCGGCTTTAGGCCGCCCTAGGGGCAGAGTGGGGGAGAGGCTTGCGGGATTCACTCCCGAACACTCGGGGGCATGCGCGTAAAATGCCCCCCCTGAACAGCTACGTCTCTTGGACGCCGTCTAGCTCGGCGACCTTACGGTAGAGCGTGCGGCGGTCGAGGCCGAGTATCTTCGCGGCCTTAGCTTTGTGCCCGCCCGTCTTCTCGAGCACACGCTTGATGTAAAGACGCTCAAGTGCAGCGAGCGAAAGGTCATCACTAGCCGCCGCACTTAGCAACGTGCTGGTAGTGGTAGGCGTGGGCAGGGCAAAGTCGGCCAGGGTAAGGACATCGTGTTCCGCAAGCGCCACCGCCCGTTCAACGGCGTTGATGAGTTCCCGCACGTTGCCCGGCCATGGCTGCGCACGCAGCCACCGCAGCGCATCGAGGGCAATCTCCAAGGGCGCCCGCTCCGAACGCTGATTGGCGGCGCTCAAGACTTGGTCGACGATGAGGTCGATATCTTCCGTCCGCTGACGCAACGGGGGTGCTTCGATGCGCACTACGTTGAGGCGGTGATAGAGGTCTGGCCGGAAACGCCGCTCTCGCAGCGCTTCTTCGAGTGATTGGTTGGTGGCGGCGACGACCCGCACATCGGCGTGCACCTCGCTCGTAGTGCCGAGGGGCCGCACCTGGCGCGACTCCAGCGCCTGCAGGAGCTTGGGTTGGATGTCGAGGGGCAGCTCGCCGATTTCGTCGAGAAATAACGTGCCCTGATGGGCCTGTTCAAAGACGCCCGCGCGGTCTTCGCGTGCATCCGTGAACGCACCGCGCCGCACGCCAAAAAGCTCGGCTTCAGCGATGCCCGCGGGCAGGGCCGCGCAGTTGAGGTGCACCAGCGTTCGGGCCCGCCGCCCGCTCGCTTCGTGGATGAAGCGTGCGAGCGCGCCTTTGCCCACACCGCTTTCGCCAGTGATTAGGACGGGAAGGTGGCTCTTCGCAGCGCGGCTCGCGAGCGCCATCACCTGCTGCATGGCAGGGCTGCGCGCGGCGATCCCCGCCGGCACCTTGCGGACATGGGCCTCGCGTAGCCTCACGATTTCCCGGCGCATCTGGCGTTCGCGCAGTGCCCGCCGCAGCGCAAGCACCAGCGCTTCAATGCGAAAGGGTTTGGCCAGAAAATCGACCGCACCGCTGCGCACCGCTTCGACCGCAAGGTCGATGGAGCCGAAGGCCGTAATCAGCAGCACCATTTGGCGGGGCCGGACGGCGTGAATCGCCCGCAACAAATCGAGCCCGCGCATTTCAGGCATTTCCACGTCGCTAACCACGAGGTCGAAGGCCTGCGTCTCGAGCGCGGCGAGGGCGCTGCGCGCAGAGGTCTCGCCTCTCACGGCGAAGCCCTCCTCGGGGAGGGTATCGACAAGCCAGGCGACGACGCCGGGGTCGTCGTCGATGACGAGCAGCGACGGCGTCTTCGTCATGATGCGAGCACCATGCTTTCTGCCTGCCGAGGCAGGACTACCCGCGCCACGCAACCTGTCCCCTCACTACCTGCTGGCATATCTGGAAAGGAAACCTGACCGGCGTGCTCCTGAACGATGGCCCGAACCACCGACAGCCCAAGTCCACTGCCCCCGTGGTCGGCGCGGGTGGTGAAGAAGGGCTCGAAGAGCCAGGGCCGTATGGTTTCGGGAATGCCCGGCCCTTGGTCGACCACCTCCAGCACAAAGTGCTTGGCGTCCCCGCCGAGCCGCACCTCGACCGTATCGCCGGGGGAGGATGCCTTGAGCGCATTGCGCACCAGGTTCAGCACCACTTGCTGGAGCTGGTCCGGGTCAGCAAACACGTCGCAGCGGCCTTGGACGTGGACGCGTAAGTGCACCTCCCGCCGGTGCGCGTCCAGCTCCAGCAGCGCCATCACCGTGCGCACGGAGTGCTCCGCGTCGACCTGAGTGCGAACGGGAGCGCGCCTTGGCGCGATAGAGAGCATCTGACTGACGATGCGGGTCACCCGCTCGGTTTGCTCGACGAGCATGTGCGCGGTGCGGCGCGTCGCGGCCGCATCATCCGCATGCTTGAGCAGCGCGCGGGCGCGCCCCTCCAGGATCTGAAGGGGCGACCCGATTTCGTGGGCCATCACCGCCGCGAGCTGGCCGAGGGTGATGAGCTTGTCGACCTGCTGCAAACTTCGCTCAAGCAGCACCCGCGCTTCAAACTCGCGGTCGCCGCGCGCCTTCGACGCGCGCAGGTCGCGCACGAGCAACGCAAACTGGCGCTGGATGGCGCCGATCTCATCTCGGCGCTGGGAAGCGTCGACCTCGTCGTACTTGCCCTCACGCACGCGCTCCATATCCGCGGACAAACGTGCAAGCGGCCGGCTGACATACGAACGCACTAACACCCAGATAAGGCCGGTGATGGCGAGAACGAAGCCGAGCAGGGTGAGCAACGTGTAGCGGCGCTCGGCGGCAAGGTCGCTCTGCATCTCGTCCAAGGGCTTTTCGAGCACGACGACCGCGGAAGGACCCACGGCCTCCGGCGCGCGCAGACGAAAGCCAACCCGCAACACCCGTGGCGCCTCGCCGCTCGAAAACGCGAGCACGGGCGCGTCCGCGTCACGCGCGCGCGTTTGGAGCTGCAGCGTCTCCGGGGACGGCTGGTCGCCGTCGGAGGAGGCCACGAAGGCCCCGCTTGGGTCATAGGTGTAAATCCCTACTTCCGGGTCTACCTGCGCCAGCACGCTCAGCGTTTCGGTCACATCAGCGATGTCATGCTGCTGCAGCGCGCTCTCGAAGGCTGCCTGAAGGCTGCGTCCGAGCAGCAGCGCGTCGTGACGGGCGACCTTCTCCAAGTCCCGCTTTTCCTGCCGCAACTGAAGGAGCCCGCCGCCCCCGAAGAGCAGGATCCCGCAGCCCGCGACCGCAAGCACAATGCGCGGCGCAATCTTCATAGTCGCGTAATGCGCCTATTAGGTCGCGAAATGCGACCTTTCTTCAAAGGACAGTCAATCATTTTAAGCATTTATGCGTGGCGTAAATATTGCTGCGCGCTGGCAGCCCCCATGTCCTTAACACGCCCCGCCACGCTGCTGCACGGCTCTTTGATGCTCGCGCCTGTTTTCGTGTTCGCGACCGCGGTACGCGCTGATGCACCCAGCGCTGACCTGGGTAGCGACACCGCACGCGCACAGCCCGTTCCGAAGGAAGGGCCCGCCGCCCCAGACGTCCTTCTCGACGGAGCGTCGCAAGAGGCCTCCGCAACCGAGGCCGAATCTACCGACAACCCACCCGGCGCGGGCGGCGAAGCACTGGGTGTCGACCCACGCCTGGAGCCCTCGGCCGGCGCAGTCGACGATGCGGCAGGCGGCTACCCCGCAGACGCTCTGTCGCTCACCGCGCCGGAACCCGCGGACCCCAGCATCGTCGCCGAGGCGGCCACCGCGCCTGCGCTCCCGGAGAACACTGACAGCGAGGGAGAGGATGAGGAGGTGAGCGGTCTCATCGAAGAGCTGACCTACGCGCAGCACCCCGGTCTACCCTTGGCGGCGTCGAAGATTTTCTTCGCTAAGCGCCCCTGGACGATTTCCGGCTTCGGTGAGATGGCCTACACGGCGTATCTCGGGGACAAGAATAGAGATACCGGTGACATCGAACTCTACAACACCAACCTCTACCGCTTCGTGCTCTACGGCGCCTACCGACCGACCAAGTGGCTCGTGCTCTATGCAGAGGCCTTCGCCGAGGTCCTCCACGACGGTTTCCGCGAGATCGACTTCGAGGTGCTCCCCGAGGTCTTCGCCGACTTCACGATATCGAGACCCTTCGGTCTCCGGGTCGGCTTCTCGCAAATGCCTATCGGCTACATCAACAACAACGACGAACCCGTGATGTTTTATTCCGTCAGCCGGCCAGAGGTCGAGCGGCTGATCATCCCCTCCCAATGGCTGCCGCTGAGCGTCCAGGCCTATGGCCGTCTTGGCGACAGTCTGACCTACATGCTGACGGTCTTTCAGGGCGTCGACGGCGAGGACATGCTCGGCGCGTCCTGGTTGCGCCAAGGCCGGGACGTAGGCTTTAACGTCCGCACCCCCGGTCTCGGCGCCCAGGTCAACTACAGCCCTATCGACAAGCTGGAGCTGAGCCTGTCCGGCGTCGCGATGGAGAGCGGCAACCGGCAACGGGTCACCGTCGATGGTGCGCCGCGTACCGTCCACGCGCGCACGTTGTTGCTCAGTGGCTACGCGCGTTACGCGTTCGGCGACTTCAGCCTCTTGGCACTCGGCTCCATGGGCATGATGGGCGAGACGGACTTGATGTACGAACTCACGGGCCAAGGCCCGCAGGGCCCACAAGTGCTCGGCTCCCGGACCTATGGCTACTACTTCGACGTAGGCTGGGACATGCTACCGACGCTGCGCGGCGCCCCCAGCGGCCCCCCAAATCGTCGTTTTTTCTACCGAACCGACGAGATGCAGCTGCCGATTTTCGTGCGTTACGAGCGGCTCAATACCCACGCGGCGCTCTCCCCGGTATTGCAAGCACGGTTGACAGACGACGACCGCATCAACCAGAGCGACCTCGACATTATCACCGTAGGGCTCAACTTTATGCCGCGCAGGAACCTGGTCCTGAAAGCCAACGTGCAGTTCAGGCGCAATCGCGCACGCTTCTCCTACCTGCCGGAAGAGGGCCACCGCATCGAAACGGGCCTCGGCTTCATTTTCTAGCGCCTCGGCACCCGACTCCGGGACGCACACCCCTTAGCATCGCCTTCCCGAGCGGCGTTGGGAAGGCCTCTGGGCGAGTTGCGCGGAATGGTGCCCGATTCCTGGAACTAACCCACGTGTGAATCGCCTTACGGAGACGCTTGGGTTATCTTCGCGCACGTGGTGTCGGAATCTAAGGGCGGGCTGAAGACTTTGCGCCAGGATCTGGCGGCGATTCGGGCCTTCGACCCGGCTGCACGTTCCAGCCTAGAGATCGTGCTGACCTACCCGGGCCTGCACGCGCTTTGGCTGCACCGGCCGGCGCACTGGCTCTGGAAGCGCGGTTTTCTGCTTATCGCCCGCCTCATCTCCCACCTAAGCCGCTTTTTGACGGGCGTGGAAATCCACCCCGGTGCACGCGTTGGCGCGGGCGTCTTTATCGACCACGGCATGGGCGTCGTCATCGGCGAGACCGCCACCGTCGGCGACGGCTGCATTCTCTACAAAGGCGTGGTGCTCGGCGGCAACAAGAGTGAACGGTGCCAGCGGCACCCCCAGCTCGGCGCTCGCGTCGTTGTCGGCACAAACGCGTGTATCCTCGGCAACATCGAGGTAGGCGACGACGCACGCATCGGCTCGGGCAGCGTCGTCGTCAGAGCCGTGCCGGCCGGAGCCACCGTGGTGGGCGTCCCCGGGCGCATTGTGCCCCGCGCCCAAGACCGCAGCGCGCGTTTCGAACACGCCCTCGACCATGCAAGCCTGCCGGACCCGACAAGCGACGTCATCCGCGCCCTACATCAGGAACTTAGCTACCTGCGCACCCGCCTAGAAGCCCTAGAACAGCACCTAAGCCTACCCGCTGACCCCAAGAGCGAACCCGCCGCCCCCTGGGACACGGCCGCCGAAGCCACCACGGACCTCCCCCCCCAGCACGGCGGCTAACTTGCCGCAGACATCCGGATGAAGCGCTGCGGTAGACGACGCTTGGTGGCACAAAAAGCAAGCCCGTGGTTTGCTCTCGCCTAAACGTTTGCGTGCTGTGTACTTTTCGTGCACACCGCATCACTAAGCGCGGCGTCATGTCAAAACCGATTCAGCCTTCTTCAGCATCTCTGCTCGCGTGGACAGCTCTTGTGAGCGTCGCGCTGGGGCTCGCCCCACCAGGTAGCGCAGTGGCGGAGTTGCCCGTGGGTGGGGAGGTGAACCCGACCCTGATGCTGCCGCGGCTGACGGTGGGCGCAGAGAGTGGCGTGGGCGGCCGGGTGGGCTACGCAGGTAGGGGGACGATTCGTGAATCCTCGGAGGCGCTGTTGCCCACCTTCGGCTTAACGGTACGCATGGAAAAGCCGCTCTTGGAGCACTTCTCTTTGGGGGGACGGCTAGCGACGGCGTGGTGGACATCGCGTACCCTCATCCGCGGCGAAGTGCAGCGCTCCTCGATGACAGACCTTGGGCCCACCCTCAAGATTCGTTTCCCTTTCGCTTCTACGGGCGGCTCGGGCGAGGTGTATATCATGGGCATGGGCGGCGTCACGATGCAGCTACTCGACCCAGACATCGGCGCCAATCGTCCCTTCGGCATCGGCTGGCACGCCGGCGGTTCCACAGGCGCTCAGTACTTCTTCAACCGTCACTACGGCGTCTACGGCGAGGTCGGTTGGATGTACCACCAGAGCTACCACATCGATTCGCGCCAGATCGAACGCGTGGACATCCACCAAGGCCGCATCTCCATCGGGCTCGCCATTCTCTTCGGAACCGTCCGCAAGCCCGGCGAGTTCCCCCAGCGCTAGCGCCTCTCTGCAACGACGGCGAAGGGCTCTGCGCAGGCCACCCGAAGTGTCGCAAGCAACGAGGTCTAGGCCTGCTGCGGAAGAACGGCTAGCCTAGCGCCACACACTTCATGATCACGCGCCACGTTCAAGACCTTAGGCTTCGCTGGCTCGCACTTCTTGGGCTTCCTCTTGCTGTATTTATCGCACTATCAAGCGCCTTTGCGACTTCGGCCCACGCTGAGAGCGACGCGAACGACGACGCCCTTGGCGCGGAGGGCAAGCGCGAAGTAGGCGGCGTCGACAGACCAGCGGAAAGCGACGCGGCGCTCGGAAAGCGTGCGGAGGACGCGGCCCAAGCTCAGGCCGATGCGCCGCTGCCAGCCACGCCAGATGCGGGTGACGACAGCTCCGAGAGCGATGAGGAGGGTCTCGGACCGGTGCTGGAAGGGACGGCCCTTGTCGAACGCGATTCTGACGGCGACGGCCTCAGTGACCGGCTTGAGCTCGCCACCGGCACCGACCCCCTCAAAGCGGACACGGATGGCGATGGCGTCGATGACGGTGTGGAGGACGAAAACCAGGACGGCGTCGT
>SLEO01000183.1 GCA_007124745.1 Myxococcales bacterium | reverse complement strand
GGCCTGCACGAAGGCGCTGTCTGCGTGGCGATGGAGCAGGTCGTTGCGCGGGCGGTGGCGGAGGATTTGGCTGCCGGGGACGTGACTACCGATGCGCTCGCGCTCGGGGAGCGGCCAGGAAGCGCGCACTTTGTCGCGAGAAGTACGCTTACGGTCGCGGGGTCTATCGCCATCGAAGCGGTCTTTCGCTGCGTTGGGGGCGGCGTGACGGTCTCTTGGGAATGTGCCGATGGGGCGTCTGTGGAGGCGGGACAGGTGCTTTGCCGGGTTGAGGGGCCGATGCGGGTATTGCTCTATGGCGAGCGGGTGGCGCTTAACCTTTTGCAACGGCTTTCGGGGGTGGCGACGTTGACGGCGCGGTATGTGGCTCAGGTACCGGAAGGCGCGCGGATGCGGATTTGCGATACGCGCAAGACGACGCCGGGGCTACGGGCTCTTGAACGCTATGCCGTGCGCTGCGGGGGTGGCCACTCGCACCGGGACAACCTAGGGGCGGCACCCATGATCAAGGACAATCACATCGCGGCTTGCGGCGGGGACTTAGCGCTTGCTGTGGCGCGCGTGCGTGCCTACGCGCCGCACACGTCGCGGCTGACATGCGAGGTTGATACGCTTGAGCAGCTCGCTTGTGCGCTGGATGCGGGGGTGGATATTGCGCTGCTCGACAACTTCAGCGACAAAGCGGTAGCAGAGGCGGTGAAGCTCAACGGGGGCCGCGCTATCCTTGAGGTATCGGGCAACGTCACGCCGGAACGTATCCCGACGCTGGCGCGTCTCGGTGTCGATATCGTCAGTGTCGGCGCGCTCACGCACTCGGCGCCGGCCGCAGATATCGGGATGGACTGGATCAGCTGAGCCACAGACGGGCACCATGGACGCTTCACATCGCTACGCAGGACGTCTTGCGTGAAGGCTCCTGCGCCGGAAGAGGACACCGCGGATGACGCCTCTGTGGAAACACGTGAGCACTCCTGGGAGGCGCTTGGTGTCGCAACGCCGCTGAGGCCGGCGCTCGCCGTCGAGCTTTACACCCACTTGCCCTCCACCAACGACTTAGCGCTGGAGCGGGCGCGCCGACAGCTGCCGGTGAGGCCCACGCTGATCATGGCGGATCGACAGAGCGCGGGTCGCGGCAGTGGCGGTCGGCGGTGGTACTCTGGCCACGATGGGCTGTATCTGACGCTGCTTCTTCCGCGGGTACACGCACCGCCGGAGCACCTTTCCAAGTTCGCGCTGCTCGCAGGTCTCGCCCTGTGCGAGACGCTGGAAACGCTGTCGCTTGCCGCGGCGCCGCAGGTCAAATGGCCAAATGATGTGCTCATATCCGGTTCCAAGGTGGCCGGCATTCTAGTGGAAAGCTGCGCTCGAGCCGGCGGTCCGCAAGCGAAGCCAACCACGCGACCCGAAGCAAGTCACCCGGCGGTGCCCATGCGCGGCGGCGGCGTTGCGTGCGGCGACGAGGACCGTGCGCGGGAAAACCGTTCCCCGTCCGTACCCGAAGCGAAGACAGTGGATGGCGCATCCGCCGGTTCCACCGCTAATGCCCTCACACACAAGACACTGCCGCTGGCCATAGGGCTTGGTCTCAACCTGTCGTCGCCTCAGGCGGCGGAAGCGCCCCTGGGCGCCCTCGAAACGCCCGCGGCGTTCTTAGCGGAACATTGCATCAGGGAAGTGCCTCCCAAGCCTTGGTTGGTAGGCAGGTGGCTGGAGCACTTCTTTGCCCGGCTCACGCACATACCCCACGACGGCTGGCAGCCAGTCATCGATGCACTCAACGCCCGACTCTGGGGCCGAGGCCAGCGCGTGCTCTGCGCCCCGCAGCCTTCTCTGCTCGGACCGTCTGCCCTGGAGACACGTCGCCTACTGGGTCTCGATGTCGAGGGATACCCGTATTTCGAGAGCGCATCGGGTCCCGCGCGCATCACGCAGGGCCGCCTTGTCGCGCTCGCGCGGTGAGACGCAGACATGGGCCACACGCGAGCGTTTCCAGCGCCATGAGCGGAGAGCTCGACCCATTCGAACCGAGACGTTACGGATGTGGCGTAAGGGCATCGATGCTAAGTTCGCAGTAGGGCTGCCCCAAGCCGAGTCGCCATGAAGCCATCAGAAGACACCCCGCATTTGCCAACGAGCCCGGCGCAGCCCGCCAGCGCGGGCGCGGAACAAGCGCCTCCCCGCTTCGATGCGTGGGAGTTGCGGGAGGCCATAGACGTTAGCGGCGCCGATGCAGAGAGCTGGCTTCAGGGCCAGCTCTCTCAGCAAGTGCGAGGAATTGAAGTGGGCGCGCCGCGCTTTGCGCTGCTGCTCAATCTTCAGGGCAAGATCAAGGCAGACCTCTGGGTCACCCGCCGCGGGGCCGAGCACTTCTGCCTCTGGGTACCCCACGGCCTCGCCGATGCGCTGCTCGTCTACTTCGATAAGTACATCATGATGGAAGACGTCGAAGTGACTGCGCTGGGCCTCGCGTTGCTGGAACTAGATGCCCATGCGCTTGGCGTCGCCGCGCCGGCGGAGTGCCGCCCCGCCGGCGGAGGGGATCACGCCTTCGCAGCGGGATTAAAGCTACGCGTTGTGGCCCCCGAGGAAGTAAAGGATTTGCCCGGCGTGCACGCTGGGTGCACCGCATCGCCCGCGTGGGATGCCGCCGCCATTGCCAGCGGCTACGCACGCTTTGAGGTCGACTACCTAGCGGAGAATGCCCTACCCCAGGAGGTCGCGCTCGCTGAGTGGGGCGTGTCCTTCACCAAGGGCTGCTACCAGGGGCAGGAGCCGGTAGTGATGGTGGAGCATCGCGGCAAACCACCCCGTTACCTGGTCCGCCTTGAAGGCTTTGAGGCACTAGACACCGGTGATGCTACCGGTGCACCGCTCGCGGGAACCGCGTTGGCAGCATCCGAATCGGGACCAGCTCTCGGCCGACTCGGCAACACAAGCGGCGCAAGCGGCTCAGTCCCGCAGGCTCTCGCACTCCTGAAGCGCAGCGCTGCAGTGCCAGGCGCCGAGCTTATCGGTGCGGGCTGGAAGTGGCGCGTGCGTGCAGTTCTGACGCCCCAGGCTCAGCAGCCCTAGCTTGGTTGCGCACAGGGAGGGTGCTCGCGTCTCGCAGACAGATATTTCGTTCAGCCAGCGTATGGCTCGTGAATGGGGGAGGAGCCGCCGCGCGAGGTCGCATCCGGGGTCAGCGTAGGTCTCGGCTGGCACGCTGCAGGTAGGTGCCCGCGTCCACGACGATTTCGGCGCCGACGAGGCCCGGGCTATCGTGGATGAAGTCGAACGCGCGCGCGACGTCCGCAAGCGTCGCCCCGTGTCCTAGGGGAGCGTCAGCGCCCTCCTGCTGCGCCCGCGTCTCGTCGGGCGAGGCAACGGTGCTCGGAGCGATGGCATTGACGCGCACTTCAGGGGCTAGCTCGAGCGCCGCCACCTTAAGAAGCTGGCTCAAAGCGGCCTTCGAAACGCAATAAGCTGCGCGACCCCGCATCGGTGCCTGAACGCTGGCGCAGGTCACGCCGATGACCTGACCGCGGGCCGACCTGAGCGCTGGGGCTGCCGCAGCGATAACCAGCGCCGCCGACCGCACGTTGAGCGCCCACACATCGTCCCAAGCGGCCGGGCTCGCCTCACAGAGCACATCGCCCGGAAAAGACGCCGCACTTAGGACGATCAGGTCAAGCCGGCCGTACTTCGCGAGGACTGCCTGAACCAACGCCGCACATGCCTTGGCATCGCGCAGGTCAGCTTGCCACTGGGGGTTAGGTGTGAGTGCCGAAGCCAGCGGCGTCTCCCGTGAGGATCGTGTGCCGCTTGAGGAAGCGCCGCTGAAGTGATGCGGTACTACATCATAATCCAAGGCCATCGCCCGTCGCGCAAGCGTTGCGCCCACCGGACTGAATGCGCCCGTGACGAGGGCTACCTTTTGCGTCTCGCTCGAGGGCTCAGCACGGCCAGAAGATGGGTTCTTGGTCTTGGTCATGTTCATCCGGATACGCTGGCGCACCCCCAAGGACTGTACGCGCCACGTTCTGAGGTGACGCGCTAGCCCCTTTCTAACCACTGCGCGGGCGTTTTCACGAAACGCTCCCCCTAACGCCCCAAGCCCTCAACCACAAGAAACGGCAGCGAAAGTCGGAGTGTGGGTAAGGTTCTCCTAGATCGCGTGGCCGATGCAGGCGTTCAACCCGATCACAGTCGACCCGACGCCCTAGCCACACCTACTTATAGGTCTTATACTGGAGATATGATTTCGCTCACGGAAAAGGCTGCGGCCAAGGTCAACGAGATTCGCGAGGCGGAGGGGCTCACCGAGCAAGGCTTGCGGGTGAAGGTCATCGGCGGAGGCTGCTCGGGCTTTAGCTATGACCTCTTCTTCGAAGACGAGACGACGGACCTCGACCAGATCGTCGAATCCGAAGGGGTGAAGCTCTTTGTGGACATGATGAGCGCTCAGTACCTCGAAGGTACACAAATCGACTACGTGGAGGGCCTTCAGGGCGCGGGATTCAAGTTTTCGAACCCCACGGCCAAAGGCACCTGCGGTTGCGGTTCGAGCTTTTCAGCCTAGCGAGGTCTCGCACAACTCCCACGCAGGAAGTGGGGACTCCCAAGGGAGCCCGAAAGTCACAGCCCCCTGGGCAAACGCAATTCTCTTTGAATGCTGGGGCAATATTCGGGCATCATCATAATAGACGCGACCGCAAACGGGTCGGCGCCGAGGGGGAGACGCAGATCTACCCCTTTCCGTCTGCCGGGCCGCTTGTGCGCCGCGCGTCTACCATCTGATGACTGGAGAAAGACACTCGGGCCCACCCCATCGCGCGCAGACTGGCGCAGCCGACTCGGGTCGTGGGCAACACCGCGCAGGCAGCGAAGGCGTGCAACGCGACGCGGCGATGCGGCGGGGTGACGGTGACGTCAAGCGCGATATATCGACGGACCCTGGCTCTTCGACGGACGCGAGTTTGCGCGCGCCGGAAGACGAGGTGGGCAACGTCACCGAGCTTTCTGAATCCTATGACGAGCTCTCGGACGCTGCATTAAGCGCCGTGCCCACCATGGCCGCCCCTCCCCCGGATGACTGGGACGGGAACGCGGAGGCCCGCGTGCCTCGAATCCCGGCAGCACCGCTTCCGCGCGCGCCACAGGTTCGCCCGCGCTCGCTAAGCGGTGAGGGACCACCTGCCCTGAAGCCAAAGTTACAAGGCGCCCCCATTCCGCCGGACGGCGATGTGCCCTTCGCCCAGGCAGAAGCTGAAGATGCGCCCACCCAGGTCAAGCACTCGCCCACCGACAACTCGGAAGCTAGGCGCTTCAAGGCATCAAGCACCCTCGCTGGGCAGCCTAAGGCACCACCCTCACCCCAAAGAACGCTGCGGCCGCAACCCTCAGCACCACAGCTACTTCAGAGTGCAACACCCCGCAGCACGCGCGCTCCATCTATGCCGCCTGCGCTCCCCGTAAAAGCGCAAACCGCCGCAGCAGAAGAAACGCTCACGCTCTCGGGCGACGAAGTTATTGTGGCGTCGGAAAGTGGAGGTCCAGAAGGTACGCCAGCGGTGTCGGCTCTGCCGCCAGCACTGCCCGATAGCGCGCCCGGCGCTACGCTTACCGCGGAAACATACCCCAGTGACCCAGGCGTCGTCGGTGCCCATCGCGAGCGCGGCCTGCGGCTCATCCGGCAACTTGAACTGACCCTTGAGGCCGAGACCAACCCGAAGCGCTGCGCTCGGTTACACTTCGAACTGGCCATGCAGTTTGAGATGGCGTTGCGCGACGATAAGAGCGCCGCATCCCATTACGAAAGCGCGCTTAAGCGCTTTGGGGAGCTCGTGCCAGCGATTCGTGGCTTGAGGCGCCTTCACGTCCGTGCCGGCCGCTACCACGACGCGCTGCCGCTCTTTGATGCGGAAGCGCGCTTGCTGTCCGACGTGAAGGACAAGAGCACCTGCTACTTGCTCAAAGGCAGGCTGCTGGCGGACCAGCTCGGTGAGCATAAGCGCGCCGCGAGCGAATACCTTAAGGCCATCGAACTCGACTCCACCGCGCTCACCAACCTCAAGGCCCTCGAGGGCTATCAGCATGGCCAGGGCGAGTGGTCTGCGCTGTCGCAGACCTACGAGCGCCAATCGAATCTCATCGCCGACGACCCATTGCTCCGCAGCGCGATCATCGAGCGGCGGGCGCTACTCGTCGAGCGGCAGCTTCACCATACGGATGAAGCCATCGAGCTCTACGAGCTCGCGCTCAAGCTCAACCACGACACGCCCCGCGCTCTGGCGTCTCTCAAGCGCCTCCACCAGGGCCAGCGCCGCTGGCAGGACCTGATTCGACTGCTTCACCTTGAAGCCGAGCTCGCACGCGATGACTCGGTGAAGGTGATGGCGTTCTACAGCGTCGCCCGGATTCACTCCGAGCGGCTCGGCAATCTGCAGGACGCCGTCTCCGCCCTCGAGAAGGCAGTGCAGCTCGCGCCGCAGGACACGCTAATCCTCGACGAGCTCGCACGCCTATACGAGGCCACGGACCGCCACGATGCCCTTGTCGTTGTGCTGCAGCTCCTCGTCGAAGTACTCGCGAGCACCGACGAGCGCCTCGCTCTGCTTCATCGCATGGGCCAGGTCTACGAAGACAGGCTGGACCAGGACGAGAGCGCCGCCTTTTGTTTTGAAGCTGCTCTCGCACTAGTGCCGACCTACGGTCCGGCCCTCCAGGCCCTCGGCAAGCTCTACAGCCGCCAGCAGAACTGGAAGGGGCTCATCCAGATGAACCTCGGCGAGGCGGAGCACGCCGAGGATCCGCAAACACGCGCCACCGCCTACGTACGCATTGCCGATATCCACGAGAGGCGCTTGGCGGAAGTCCCGCGCGCTATCGAGTTCAACCGCCGCGCGCTTACGGTAGTCGCCGACCACCAAACCGCCTTCAAGAATCTCAGCCGGCTGCTCTCGGCGACGGAAGACTGGCGCCACCTGCTCGAACTCTACGAGCTAGCCCTCGAGCGCACGAGCGAGCGCGCACCGCGCATGGCGCTGCTCCTCAAGATTGCCCAGATTTACGAGGATAACCTTCACGACTACGAGTCCGCGATGCGCACCTACCAGCGCGTGCTCGTCGTCGATGGCAAGCACCTGGTCGCCATTCAGGCCGTGCAGCGCACCGCTGAACTTGCGGAGCGCTACCTTGAGATGGTCGAGGCGCTTGAGCTCGAGGCAAGCCTCGTCGAAAACAAGTCCGCGCGGATGGCGCTGCTGCAGCGGGCGGCGGAAGTCGTCGATGAACTCATCGGCGACCGCGAGGGCGC
>SLEO01000314.1 GCA_007124745.1 Myxococcales bacterium | reverse complement strand
TCGACGATATCGATTGAGAAGGGCTCGGCGTAAAAAACGTCCGGGCTCGTTACCGTTCTTGGGAGATAGTCCACCGCGCCGTGAAGAGAGTGTTGGCGAAAGTAGGTGGAACTGAAGAAGTGTGCATCGCGTTCGTCACTCTGCAGCTTGGGAGTGGCCCCTGGATGAAACCAAGCCACGGCGCCGACGGAAACCGCCATCGTGACTAGCAGATGTGAGTACTTGCCTAGAAACCTAGCGAGCCAACCTGAAAGCCACTCATAGCCGACGGCAGCCGGAACAAGTGAAAATGCGATAGCGATACCACTGAAACGCCAGGGAAACTGAGCATACTTTAGCGTAGGAATGACCGACCAGAGGCCGCTCGACGCTCCTAGGACGAGAAACGAAGAAAAGGCGCAGCATGCTAGGGCGGCCCACAGATACCCACCAGCGGGGATATCTGACTCTGTTGCTTCTTGCGATGCACTTCGGCCCCGATAGGCAATCGCCCGTGAGACAAGCGCTAGCGCAATGCCGGCCAGCAAGAAAATACCTATCCGCGCCGGCCACGGCGTTCGCACCGGCACGACAAGCTCAAACCACGGGATGTAGAAGTGGTTAGAGTATACAAAGAATCCGGCCGTGAGGGCGCCCCTCATATGCGTGAGATTTTGCTCGACCAGGATTGGAAGCCACTTGAAGCATCCGATGCCGAGGGCGAGGCCGTAGGCAGTCGCTAGCGGCTTCAAGCACCTACGCACATCTTTCCACAAGAGAATGTGCCACAGCGCAAACGGCGCGATGAACATCGACGCGATGAGAGGATGAGACAGCAGTAGAAGGACCAGAGAGGCCGCAAGCGCGAGGAGACGCCATAGAGTGGTTTCTTGCGCGCGTTTCGGGTCTTCAATGCACCAGAGCCAGGCGCGAAGGACCACGATCAGCGCAACCATTGCCCAGGCCTCTGAGTACGCGCCTCGATGTCCGATATTGAGTAGTTTGTAGGGCGCCCAAGAGGCGACTACCGCGACAAGGACACTCGTTGAACGTGTCGAGAACCGGCGGGCGAGCAGGTACGCCGCGGCGAAAAACGCCGAGTAGTGCAGCAGTGCGGAGAGTTCGAGTGCGCGGGAGTACGAAAACCCGAAAACCTTCAGTGCTGCAGCCGCCCATAACGCTACTGTGGGATAAAATATGAATACTGGAGCGCCGAGGTTGAACGAAAGGTCGGTGGCCCACCAGCACGGCAGACTAGCTTCGCGCAGGCATGCGTAGAATGACCGAAAGCGGAACAGCGTGACCAAGCTGTCGTCACCTAGGTGAAATCGGTGGCGAAAAAGTGGTTCCGCGTAGACGCCGAGTGATCCCAGCGCCACGAGCCAGGCGACCCATGGCCTGGATTTTAACGTGTTGTCCATCTAAGGCGAGCGTCTCTATATCTGACAGCCACTAAGCGGTACGGTTTCGACGGCCGACTCTAGGACGCGGGTGGGCACTCGGCCAGCCTGCCACTGGACCAGGCCCGTCTGTCATGGCTGGGGGGGGACGGTACGTGCCTGAAGGGAAGTCGAGAGGCGGCGCGCCTCCCTTGGCAGCGGAAGCAGCGCTAACGCGCGTTCGCGAGGGCGCGACGTAGCGTGGCGAGCGGTTCGGCCCAGGGGTTCAAATGCGCGGCAAGGTGTGCCGCTAGGCGCGCGTCGGCTAGGGCGCCTTGTTGATGGAAGATCAAGGTCTCGTTGTAGTGACGCCACAGCAGTTGGGCTTGGGTCTCTCGGTCCAAGGGTGGCGGAAGCTGGCTGTAGAGCGTGGTGTACACCTGCCAGAGCGCTGTGGCACTCCGCGTCACTTGCGTGCTTGGCACCTCGAAGGGATTGAAGGACCACGAGAGATGGGCCGCGGCGAGCTGACCGCGAAGCGTTTCGGGCACACGAGGGTCTGCCTCTAGGTACAGGGGCAGTAGGGGCGCTAGGCTATCTAACGTCACGTTGAGCGCGCTTTCATCAGCGAGACTGAGCGCGACCACCAGCGGTGCTAGGCGCGGTGCCTCTGCGCTCGTCGCTTCCGCCACGCCGGCATACGCCAAAAATGGGACGGGTAGCGTTACTAGGTCGGGCCGCGGCGCCTCGGAGGCATTGAGCCCCCACGTCATAAAGGTTGTCTGCGGATTAAAGTGAAGTTCGGCGGCGCGGGGGGGGCGCTTGACGTAGCCGAGCCAGCCCACGTAATCCGTCGCATGGAAGGTCCGTAGGCTGTTGTGGACGATGGTCGCCTCGGGACTCGTTACGTAGACCGTCCACCCCGTGACCCCAGCGGCAATGGCCATGAGTCCGGCGGCGCGCCAAGGCCGGCCCGCTTCGAGGCGCACGCGGTCCGCGGAACGAAGCGCGCTGGGCGTGTCAGCCGCAGCGCGTCCGGCGTCGACGGCGGGTGGGCTGGCCGAGACGCCGTTAGGGCGCGCCGCGCGCAAACCCCTCTGCACGCGGCCGCCGAGCGCCGCGAGGCCCGCCAGCAAGCCGGCCGCCGCCAGTGCCGCGGGCAGAGCGAGCGCCGCAAGCCCCGGCAATAGGTAACCCAACGCGTCGGGGTTGTCGCTGATGTGGCCGAGCCATAGACGGAGTGCGACGTGACCGCCGAAGAGAAGCCCCGCGACACAGAGCGCTGGACGGAGCTGGGCGATGCGAAGGCTGGCGTAGACGCCTACGGTAACGAGCAGCCACAGCGGCCACGGCACCGCTGTACCGAGCGCGACAAGCAGGTCCACCGCGCGCTTCGCGCTAGCTTCGTTGACGCCAGCTCCGGTGTTTCCCTGATAGACCTGCGCGCTGACGTACCAAAAGAAGCGCTGAAAGCTGTCGACGACGCCAAGGTTGACGGTTCCTCGTCCGCTGCGAAGTGGCAAGAGCAGGTAAGCGCCACCGCAAAGCAGCGCCGCACTCAGGAGCACCGCGCTAGAGGGGCCCACACGTTGCGCGACGTGTACGACCCGGTCTTGTAGCCGCCCCGCGCGTGCCCATCCCGCGACCTGGCGCAGCCCAAGCCGAGCGCGCCCGGGCCGTGGATCCCGAACGCGAGGGCGTGGGCCGGCGGACTCGGAATGCCCGTGGGAAGGCAGCCGTCCAGCGCCTGCGTGGGTTGCTGTGCCCGCTGCTGTGCCGGCGCCTCCAAGGCTCAAGTGGCGGCTCACGATGGCTCGGAATGCGTTGGTGAACGTTCGAACGTTCCTCCTAGCGCTGCCGGGTGAATCGGCGGCTGAGGTGAGTTCGGCATGGGCGACCTCACTCACCAAGGCGTTGACCCACCAGGCTGCGCCCAGCAGCGCGAAGCATACCAGGGCGAGTAGGTGATGATTCGCTAGGCCTGCAGCCAGCAAAAGCCCGAGCTGAGCCAGGCTTCTGGACGCGGTGGTCGGGGTGGCAGGTGCCGCCGCACATTCTGTGTCGGCGGGCTGAACGAAGTGGGTGTCGGCGTTGGCTGCCGCGTTGCGTTCAGCGTGCCGCCAAAGCGAACGCCGGCCGACGTAGAGTGCGGCCATCGCGATGCAGAAGTGCAGACCATAGACCTCGGGCCGTAGCGCCTGCCAAAACGTCGCGGCGCTGCCCGCCAGCAGCAGCACGGCGAGTGTGGCCGCCGCCGTTTGTCCCAGAGGACTCGGGAGCGAGACGGCTGCGCCTGCGCCGGCCCGCAGCCAAGCGCGCAGCACCCGCAGCAAGAAGGCCCACCCCAGCGCCAGGCAAGCCGCCGAGCCCAAGGCCACCCGGAAGGGCAACGGGCCGATGGGAAGGAGCGTGAATGGGTAGGTCACCAGTGTATAGAATGGCGAGCCAGGGGGATGAATAAAGGTCAGCTCAATGACCGCGGCCATCGCTTCGCCGGCGTCGAACCAGTAACCGCTGCCGGAAGCGCCCCATACATATAGTGCCCAGAGCGCTAGGCCGAGTGCGACTTCAGCCCTCCCATTCTCCGCCGCAGGCCTTCGATACATCGCGCCTAAAGTGCCAGCCCTGCGCCGGCAGGTCCACTTCACAACGCAGGTGCCGGTGTGAGGGTTCCCCGCGACGCAACATCTCAAGCATGTGGCCCCAGGCCCCCTCGACTTGGCTGAGCTCGCAGGCGTAGTCGGTCCTGCTGGAGACCATGTGCCCATGGCACCCTTGAAGTCATTCGAAGTCCGTGGTGGCTGATAAGTCCAGCGATAATCGATCGTTATATCAGCCTCCCTCTGAGCGCTTGCATCGCTGCGGACGATCGACCTCCAAAGCAATTGCCTGCCTATGTTTCGCGTTGGAAAATCTTGGCTGGGGGCCCCACGCCGCGTGATGTCGGCTTTCTCAATCGTTTCGGGCCTCTCCTTCGCCATGATTTTCCGTGCCAGTTGCGCACACGTATTTCTCTCTCGAACGCCCTTGCGTCGGCGCTTCGAATGTGAGTAGAACGGCCCTAAGCCTACTACCTGTAGTAGGCTAGGGGCTTCTCAGGGTGGTGAACCTACTACCTGTGGTTCATGCCTGTGGAAGGCCTGGGGATTCGCTGTGCGCCAGTTGTGGAGTGGCGTCGAGGGTTCCGTGCCGCGGCCGCGGATGTATAGATGCGGCTTTGGGGATGCGGGTGGCGAGCCGAAGGCCCGCGCGTTTAGGGAGGGAAGTAAGGGATGCTCTTAGAGGCTTTGCAGCAGACGGAACAGTCGAAGACCAGCACCGGGCAGGTGTTCGGGGATGCAGAATTGGAGAGTGCAGGGTTGGAGGAAGCAGGGTTGAAAGAAGCGGGGCCCACGTCCCTAGCAGAACCCGCAGTGCTCCGGGACCCCAGCGCGCTAGATCTAGCGAAGCAGACGCACGTTGCCGCTGGCAAGGCCGACGACCACGCGGCGAGCACGCGCCATGGCGTAGATGCGCGGTCGACACAGCAGCGTTTGGCCGACGAGCGCGCAAGCGAGCGACGGCGCGATGGCCTGCGCGCTGGCGCGGGTAGCGAGGACGAAGACGCCACCCCGACGATGCGCGTCCTGAAGCGTAATGGCGGCATTGAGCCCGTCGACGTCACCAAGATTGTGCGCGCCGTGGGTCGCTGCTGCCCTGGGCTGCGGCATGTCGATGCCAACCGCGTCGCCATCAAGACCATCTCCGGTCTCTACGACGGCGCCAGTACGAAAGAACTCGACCAGCTTTCCATTCAAACGGCGGCCTCGCTCATCGCCGAGGAGCCCGAGTACTCGCGCCTCGCGGCGCGTTTGCTCTCGGCCTACATCTCCAAGGAGGTCCGGGGCCAGTTCATTCACTCCTTCTCCCAGTCCGTTCTTCGCGGCCATGAGCTAGGGCTGATCAACGAGCGCCTGGTCAACTTCGTCACGGTCAACCAGCGCAAGCTCGACGACGCCATCGAGCAGGACGGTGATTTCCGCTTTGAATACTTCGGCTTGCGCACGGTGTATGACCGCTACTTGGTGCGGCATCCCGAAGCTCGAGACGTGATCGAAACCGCGCAGTACTTCTTCATGCGGGTAGCCTGTGCGCTGAGCGAGACTCCGGCGGAAGCGATTGAGCTCTACGGCCTTTTGTCGCGCCTTGAGTACATGCCGAGTTCGCCGACGCTCTTTAACGCGGGCACCTGCCACGAGCAGCTCTCGTCGTGTTTCTTGCTCGATTCGCCTTCGGATGCGCTGGAGTCCATCTACAAGCGCTACACAGACATCGCGCTGCTCTCGAAGTTCTCCGGCGGCATCGGCCTCGCTTACCACCGTGTGCGCGCCCGCGGCTCGCTTATCGCCTCCACGAACGGCCACTCCAACGGCATCGTGCCCTGGCTCAAAACGCTAGACGCCTCCGTCGCGGCGGTGAACCAAGGCGGCAAGCGCAAAGGTGCATGTTGCGTGTATCTCGAGCCATGGCACGCCGATATCGAAGCCTTCCTCGAACTCCGCGAGAACACGGGCGATGAAGCCCAGCGCACCCACAACCTAAACCTTGCCAACTGGGTCAGCGACCTCTTCATGAAGCGCGTCGAGACCGATGCGGAGTGGTCGCTCTTCGACCCCAAGAGTGTCGCTGACTTCCCGGATCTTTTCGGCGAGGCCTTCGAGAAGGCCTACGTGGAGGCGGAGACGCAAGGCCTGGCGGTGCGCAAGGTCAAAGCGCGCGACCTCTATGCACGCATGATGCGCTCTCTCGCGCAGACGGGTAACGGCTGGATCACCTTCAAGGACGCGAGCAACCTCAAATCCAATCAAACCGCCGACCCGGGAACGCCTGGCGCGGGCGCGGGCCGCACCATTCACCTTTCGAACCTCTGCACCGAGATTCTTGAGGTCACCACGGAACAAGAGACGGCAGTGTGCAACCTTGGCTCGATCAACCTGGCGCGCCACCTCGGCGACGACGGTATCGACTACGCCAAAGTACAGGCCACCGTGGCGCGCGCAGTGCGCCAACTCGATCAGGTGATCGATCTTAACTACTACCCCATCGACGGGGCACGTGTATCGAACAGTAAATGGCGGCCGGTAGGTCTCGGTCTGATGGGCCTGCAGGACGTGTTTTTCGCGCTCGGCCTGCCCTTCGATTCCGAGGAAGCCAAGGCCATCTCCCGCCGTGTCCAAGAGGAAATCTACTACGCCGCCCTCCGCGCATCCTGCGAGCTGGCGCAAGCACGCGGTGCTCACCCCGCGTTCCCCGATACGCGTCTCGCGAAGGGCGTCTTCCAGTTCGAACTGTGGGGCGTCGCACCGGCGGACCCCGCCCGCTGGGAGGCGTTGCGTCAGGACATCATGGCGCATGGTCTGCGTAACTCATTGCTTATCGCCATCGCACCCACCGCGACGATTGCGTCGATAGCTGGCTGCTACGAATGCATCGAGCCGCAGGTCTCGAATCTTTTCAAGCGAGAGACGCTTTCCGGCGAGTTCATTCAGGTCAACCGCCATCTGGTGCGCGAACTGAAGAGCCGTGGCCTCTGGACCGACGAGATTCGCACGCAGATTAAGACCTCCGAGGGCTCGATTCAGCATATCGAAGCCATACCTGAGGACATCCGCCAGGTGTATCGCACGGCCTGGGAGCTATCGATGCGTGAGCTTATCGATATGGCCGCCGAACGCGGCGCGTTTATCGACCAGAGCCAGTCGCTCAACTTGTTTGCCGAGAGCCCCAACATCGGTCGTCTCTCCTCGATGTACATGTACGCTTGGAAGCGCGGCCTCAAGACGACGTACTATCTGCGCTCGCGCCCCGCGACGCGTATCAACCAAACGACGGTAGAGAGTCAGCGCCCCCCGGCGCCCGGCGCAGAAGCACCCGATCTGGGTGCAGTCATCTCCTGCAGTCTGGAAAACCCCGAGTCTTGCGAGGCCTGCCAGTAGGTGACGGCCAGTAGGTGAC
>SLEO01000351.1 GCA_007124745.1 Myxococcales bacterium | reverse complement strand
GTCCGCCGGGCGCGTCGGGCGTGCCGCTACGGAATGCAACGGGCACCCCGGGCAGTACGCCTAGGTTGCCGGTGTTCGCGATGCGCGCGGTAAGCTTCAGCACATTCGGGCAGCCGACAATGTCGACCTCGAGACCGAGCACTTCGAGGTCCGGCGCGTTAAAAATGCCTTCACCCTGAACGTTCTGGCGGTAATTGTTGAGGCCTGGCTGGGTCCAGTTGGGCAGCTCCACGGCTGGTACCACGCCCTGAGGGTTGATGTTCGTCACGTGGTAAGCATGCTGATGCCAGACCCTTCGCGTGCGCACCCACTCCTCGTTTGCGTCGCCGTAGACGTAGACGCCTGTCCGTTTTCCGCCAGACGTCGAGTAACCAGGAATCACTGAATCCTTGCAGTTATCGTCCGCATTATTGCTGTTCGCAATGAAAACGATTTCCGAGCGTCCATCGCCATCGACGTCTACCACTATCGGGTACTCGTGAATAGTTGCGCTGGTATTGGGCACTTCAACCACGACTTCGCCCGTGGTGCCGTCGTAGACGCGCATGTAGCATTCGTCGTTGTAAATGACTTCGGCTTTGCCATCGCCTTCGAAGTCAAAGACGCTCGAGCCCGTCGAGTTAGATGAAAAGTCACGCGTCGGCTGCTTCCACAGCTCGCTGAGCGTTCCGAGGGACTCGCCCCCGCTAGGTGGTGGCTCGTACCTAAGCACCGTGTAGAACGCGGCGCCGGCTACACCGATTTCGTTGCGCCCGCTACCGTCGAAGTCAGCGATCGTTGGCGGTCCACCGATTCCACCGCCTGCGATGGTGAATGTATTGCTTTGAGCAACGCCCGTTTCTCCGTCAAAGATAGTGACCTTTCCATTGTGCACGAGGACAATCTCTGCCTGCGGGTCGTCGTCCAAGTTGGCTACGGCGGGGTAACCATCGTCACCGGTTAGTGGGTCGAACTTTGCCTCGCCGTCCGCTTCGTACACACGCCTGCCGGCGATGACATCCGGTGAGCCGTCGAGGTCGATGTCAGCCACAACCGCGATTCCGCCGTAGTAGGAGCTCACTGCACCCTCTCCACCACCACCGTTTTTCTCCCAAAGCAGAGTACCGTCGGCATTCAGCACGAGCGCACCGTATATGATTTCAGGAGTTCCATCGCCGTTGAGGTCCGCCAAGGTGGCTGCACCGTTAAAGTCCTGGTCCCCGCTGCCTCCGCGAACTTTGACGTTCGAGTCAGACACCCAGAGGCGTACGCCCGTGCGGCCGTCGAACGCGGCAATACGCATCGCTTCGCCGGTCCCTGCCTCTTTCGGGTCTAGTGGAATGCTCATGACGGTCACCACTTCGGGAAAGCCGTCGCCATCGAGGTCGCCGATAGCCGGCGTCGCCCGGCCATGGACCGGCGCGATCGCGCCGGGTCCGCCTTCGGCGTCTGGCAGACGGCCCTCCCAAAGTGCTTCACCGGTCTTCGGTCGATAGGCGCGCAAGACGCCTCTGCGCCAGCCGTTGCAGGCGGTCGTGATGACTAGTTCGGGAATGCCTTCAGGGTCGCCGTCAAGGTTGGCGACAACCGGTGTGACGATGGGCTGGAAGCAGTTGGGTTCGACTTCTGAGCTTCCCACGAACCACTTCTCGGTCACCTCGAAATCCTTGAACACGGGTTCGGTCTGGCAAAGCACTTCATCGAACTGGGGGAAGCAGGCATTGAAAACAGGGTCGCAGAACTCCTCGGCGTCGCAGTCGAAGGAGTCGGTGCAGGCCTTGCCAGGATCCACGCAAGTGGCGTTGATGCAGGCTTGGCCATCGCTGCAGCAAATGTCCGCGTCTGCACCACAGCGAATTGACGACGGGCAGGCAGTCACGCAGGCACCCAGGATGCATTCGTTCCCGGCTTCACAGCACGCAGCGGGCGAGCCGCAAAAAACCCCGGAAGCACACGTTGAGAGGCTCGGCGGCAAGTTGGGGTTGGTGCCTGGTCCGTTCCCGGTGCCACTCCCATCGCCTGGGCCGCCAGGGCCCGGGCCTGGCTCGCAGGCCTCGCCTTCGCAGTCCAAAAGACCTCCGAGCGTGTCGCGCGTGCATCCCTCGCTCGCCAAGAGCACGGCGCAAAGCGCTACCAGCGGCCATAGAGACCCGCGCGCTGTCCAAGACGGGGCGTGCCCACGTAGGCGTAAGTCCGTGACGCGGGCGACATATGCTGCTGGGCGGAGAAAAGTAGTCATAGCGGGGGGCTCTTGGGCTGATGCGTCTTCGCACGTCAATGCAAGCGTCTAGCGCCCCGGCTCTCTAGGAGAGACAGCGCGCCATCTTCACTGCTAAAATAATATTCCGTTGTCAGGGCTTTGTATAGGGGTTGTGGCGGTAGGCTTGGGAAGGTGGGGTGCAGCTGGTCGCGCGCCGCGGCTGGGGCTGCGCCTTGCACCGCGAAAGCCTTGGCCCCAAAGCGTTCCCACGCGCAGTTGCGCCGAAAAAGGTTCGGAGTCACGGCGCGGAAGGCGGGAGCAGTGGGTGACGTTTAGGTTGGTAGCGGAGCACGAGCCCACGGGTGACCAGCCCGCGGCGATAGAAGCGCTCGCAAGCGGGCTGCTCGCGGGTGACCGCGCTCAGGTGCTGCTCGGTATTACGGGCAGCGGGAAAACCTTTACCGTGGCCAACGTGCTGGCGCAGCTCGACCGTCCGGCGCTTATCTTGGCGCCCAACAAGACGCTGGCGGCGCAGCTCTACGGGGAGTTTAAGGGCCTCTTTCCCGATAACGCGGTCGAGTACTTCGTCAGCTACTACGACTACTACCAGCCCGAAGCCTACGTCCCCACGAGCGATACCTTCATCGAGAAGGACGCCATCATCAACGAGCGCATCGACCGCCTGCGTCACAGTGCGACCCGCTCTCTCCTGGCGCGCCGCGATGTCATCATCGTCGCCAGCGTTTCGTGTATCTACGGCATCGGTTCGGCGGAATGGTACAAGGGGCTTGTCATCGACGTGACGCTGGGGAAGAGCGTGCGCCGGGACGAACTGCTGCACCGCCTCGTCGACATCCAGTACAAGCGCAACGACATCGACTTCCACCGCGGCACTTTTCGCGTGCGGGGCGATTGCGTCGAGGTGTTCCCCGCCCACTTGGACGACCGAGCGATTCGCATCGAATACTGGGGCGATGACGTCGAGAGCATCACCGAGTTCGACCCGCTGCGCGGCGGCCGCTTAGCGACCCTCGACGCCTACGCCATCTATCCCTCCTCCCACTATGTGACGCCGGAAGAACAGCGCGCCAAAGCGGTACACGCCATTCGCGACGAGCTGCTGGAGCAGCTTCAATATCTCGACGGAGCGGGCAAGCTCGTGGAACGGCAGCGCCTAGAGCAGCGCACCATGAACGACCTCGAACTGCTCGAAGAGGTTGGTTTTTGCTACGGCATCGAGAACTACTCCCGCCACCTTTCGGGCCGCGCCCCGGGGGAGGCGCCGCCGACACTCATCGACTACTTTCCCGACGACTTCATCGCCATCATCGATGAATCCCACCTCACGGTGCCGCAGATTTCGGCGATGTATCGCGGGGACCGCGCCCGGAAGCAGACCCTCGTCGACTTCGGCTTCCGCCTGCCAAGCGCCCTCGATAACCGGCCCCTCCGCTTCGACGAGTGGGAGACGCGCATGCGCAGCCTGCTCTTTGTCAGCGCCACCCCAGGCACCTACGAACTAGACCAAAGCGGCGGCGTGATCGTCGAGCAAGTCATCCGTCCCACCGGCCTGCTCGACCCGGTCATCGAAGTGAGGCCCACGAAGGGGCAGGTCGACGTTCTGCTCGGAGAAATCTACACGCGCATTGCCAAGCGCGAACGCGTGCTCATCACCACCCTCACCAAACGCATGGCCGAAGACCTCACCGACTACTACCGGGAGGTCGGTATCAAGGTGAAATACCTCCACAGCGACATCGACACCTTAGAACGCTTCGTCATCATCAACGACTTGCGCCGCGGCGAGTTCGACGTGCTCGTAGGTATCAACCTGCTGCGGGAGGGCCTCGATTTGCCGGAGGTCTCTCTCGTGGCCATCCTCGACGCCGACAAAGAGGGCTTCCTGCGCAGTGAGCGCTCACTCATCCAAACCATCGGCCGCGCCGCCCGCAACCTCGAAGGCCGCGTGATGATGTTCGCCGACAAAATCACGCCGGCCATGAAGTCTGCCATTGGCGTGACCGAGCACCGCCGCGTGCTGCAGGCAGCTTACAACGAGGAGCACGGCATCACGCCCACAGCCCTGCGCAAAAGCATCAACGCCTTGGACATCCTCTCCATGGCCATCGCCGCCGACGAAGCAAGCGATGCGCATCCCTCCGCCGCCCTGAGCGACGCCGACCGCAAGGCAGAACTTGATCGCCTACGTCGCGAAATGTTCCAAGCCGCCGACGACCTCGACTTCGAACGCGCCGCCTCCCTCCGAGACGCCATCAAGTCCCTAGAAACCGGCGGCCCCGCCGCTCCCACCCCCCGCGCCTCCCGCAACCGCTACCGCGGCAAACCCAGCCCTCAGGGCCCCGGCAAGCGCGCATCCTCCCGCCCCCGCCGCTAGGTGGAGACTCTCAAGCTACGCGTGGCTGAGCAGCCTTCGGTATGTACTTAAACGAGATGCGCATTCAGCTTGGGGTCTGAGGCGTGGACGTCCACAGCCTACGACCGGAGCTGACGTGGGATTCCTTAGGATTGTCTGCAAGGGCGCGCCCCGGTTCAGGCTTCCGGCCAGACACCCGTATCGAGGCGCAAGAGCCAGGACCCGGTCTGACGTAAGCCCGAAAGAGCGGAGGGCCCTGCGGGCGCGCCTCCTGGAAGCGCATCAATGAGCCTCGAGATAGCCCCTGCGCTGCCCTTTAGTCACGCGCTACTCTGTGCCGAGGTCGATGGATTCAGCGCGGGCAGGGACGGTGACGGTGTGACCCTGCGTGCGGAGAAGGGCGGCGAGCGTGTCTTGAGCGCCCGCTTCACCGTGAACTAGAAAGATGCGGCGGGACGGCTTGCAGGCGCTTACGTGGGCTAAGAGGTCACGTTGACCTGCATGCGCGCTGAAGGCATCGAGCACGACGACGCGGGCTCGAAGGTCGCGTTCTACGCCCCAGAGCTTCACGCGGTCGCGGCGCTCAGCCAGCCTGCGCCCTAGGGTATGCTGCGCCATGAAGCCAACGATAAGGACTGTATTGCGTGGGTCCTCAACGTGCCGTCTTAGATGATGCAGAATGCGGCCCGCCTCTGCCATGCCTGACGCGGAAATGATGATGGCTGGCCCCTCCACCTGATTGATGGCCATCGAGGCCTCGCGGCTTTGGGTGAAGTGGACGCCGTCAAAGGCGAACACGTCACCGTGTTCGCGCAGGAATGCTTGCGTCTCAGCGTCGAAACAGTCTGGATGTCTGCGAAAGGCCTCGGTAATGCTGATAGCGAGAGGAGAGTCGACATAAATGGGAATCTTCGGTAGCCGCCGCGCCTTGAAGAGCTCGTGGAGCACGTAGAGCAGCTCCTGCGTCCGCCCTACCGCAAAAGCCGGGATAATCACCCGGCCACCTCGGCTCGTCGTCTCGCTTACGACTCGGGCAAGGTCGTCATGCATTTGCGCGACCGTGCCGTGATTGCGGTCGCCGTAGGTGCTCTCCATCACCAGGTAGTCAATCGGTCCAGGAGGCGTTTCGGGGTCTTTCAGGATGGGCAGTCCGCTGCGGCCAAGGTCTCCCGTGATGAGGAGTCGCCGAAGGACACCGTCATCTTCGACATCGAGCACAAGCTGCGCCGAACCAAGAATATGCCCTGCTTCAAAAAAGGTGGCCGAGACCCCAGCAAGCGGGGTGAAGCTCTCGTGGTACGGCGTGGGCCGCATCCGAGCCAGTGTCTTGATGACATCCCCTTCGTCGTAAAGGGGCATGAGCGGCTTCCAGGTGGGGTCGTCCTGCCATTTCCGGTTCAGGTAGGCGGCATCCGCTTCCTGAATCCGAGCCGAGTCGCGCAACATGTAGTCGCAGAGGTCCGCGGTGGCCGGAGTCGCGTAAATCGGCCCCTTGAAGCCCGCCTTCACCAGGGTGGGCAAGCTGCCCGAGTGGTCAATATGTGCATGCGTCAGCAAAGCCGCGTCTGCATGCACGGCGGCCGCGGGCAACTTGCGGTTGCGCGCCGAAGCCTCCGCACGCCGTCCCTGAACCATGCCGCAATCCACCACCAAGCTGCCGGCGCTGGTCTCAATATGCAGCAGTGACCCCGTAACCTCCTGCGCCGCCCCGAAGAAAGTAAGTCGCATATCCTACAACACTCATAGCACCCCGTGACGCCACCGGGGTCTTGACCCAAGCTCGCACGCTGAGTTAACCGTTGGTCTATGCGTGCGTGCCGTTGTTCTAGCTTAGGCCGCGGTCACCAATGTTATCGAAGCGCTAGCAAGTGGTGGCCCAGCCGCCGCTAGCCACCAGCGCATCCCGCAGCCGCTTAAGTGGCAAACCCAGCGCCAGGACTCTATTGCCACCCATGAGGCAGCCCATTTGTTGCGCATTCTTGGATAGCAGCCGCCTGGTCCCACGTGCCTAACATGGGCGCCCATCCTGCATCCTAGGTGGCGCGCGCCGTAGAAGGCTTCGTAGGGCTAAGTGTCGCTTCTATTCTATCGTACCATTGGACGACGGGATTCGGCTGTTACAGCGCAAATCCGAAGTCATTATGTCGCTCCTGCGATAGAGAAACACGCGCCCTCCTTCGACACCTGGGGTCGAGCTTGCGCAGTGTGGGCCGCAGGCAGTGTAAAAAGGAATAGAACCCAAATCAGACATTAAGTACATGCCCGCAGCTTCGTCGCTTTCGCCCCATATCCTGCCATTCCGGTTGAATAGGCGCGTGAATAGATCTCCTCCAAGCCCGCGACCTTTCTCCTCGGCACATAAGCTAAGAAGTGAAAAATAGGGCCTGCGATTCATTGGAATCACATCCGTAATGTGTTCGCCCGTTTCTGTTGTCTCATTTCCATCTATGTCGACGCACCTAAACTGAGAGAAGTCCTCGGCCACTTCTGTCATGTAGTCTAAGGTGTGGGGTTCGACCCTGGCCGCTGCCTTAACCTCATCCCCCTCTAGTAGTAGCCAAACATCGTCGGTGGCGTCCCATCCCGGGCACTCTCCGAATTCGGTTGAGGATAGCCTACTCTGAGCGCGGTCTAAAAAGTCGGCTCTTCCGACATTTCCGTGGGTCAGGGGGTAGGGGCCGGAGCCTGAGGGGGTAGTTCTGGGTAGAGTAGTTCTGGGTAGAGTTGGAGGCCTCCGAGTTTGAAGTAGATGGCGTTCTTGAAGTTCTCTCGATTGCGGAAGCCGCGGGCGCCGCATTTGATGGCCTG
>SLEO01000311.1 GCA_007124745.1 Myxococcales bacterium | reverse complement strand
GCTCCCGCCCTCTCTCACCAAAACCTAGCCGCTCGTCGATCCAGCCCCCGCCTTTTTCCGGGGTTTAAGGGCGGACTTGGAGGTGCATTTTGAGGGTCTGGGCGGCGACTTCGCGGTCGAACGGTACGCCCTGCAGCTCGGAGCGCCGCGAGACCTCGGCGAAGAGGGCGTTGAGGTGTTCGAGGAAGAGCGCGCATTCCTGGGTGACGCGGCCCAGACGGTTCGCGTCCTGAAGGTCCGGGTCTCGGAGGTTCTCTAATGCGTCGAGGAAAGTGGCGACGCGGTCAAAATCTGAGATCCGAATGAGCTGGAGACCAATGGCGCGGAAGTGGCGCAAAAATTCCTGAATGAAGCCGAAGCTCCCGCCCGGCGCCCAGGTGTCACTGACATCGGTGCCGGCGCTCGCTTTGGCGATGAAGGCGCGCAGCACTTGTTGAAACATCCAGATCTCTCGGCGCAAACGCTCGCTGCGCGCGCGGTCCGCGCCGCGCTGGACGGAGAGCGGCGGCAGGGGGGCGCCCGGGCAGAGTTCTGCTGCCAGGGCCTGAAGGCTGTGCTCAAGGGTCCCGCTTAGGTTGCGCGCAGCCTCGCCGATGCGCCCAGGTTGCGCGCCAACGCCGTGCAGCTCGTTCGGGCTCGGCAGAATCTCGTGAAAGATGCGCTTGAGGTCGAGGTTCAACGCATGGGCTAGGTTCGAAAAGGTTGCCCGCAGCGAGACGAGATGGGCGCCCCGGCGCATGAGCCGCGAAAAGTCCTGACCGAGGCGGCTTGAGGGCTGGGCCATCAGATGAAGCTCGAAGGCTTCGGCCATCACTTCGCCGCTCTGGCGGCCGAGAAACGCCGCAAGTGCGCGCAAATCGCTGCGCAGTGCGGCGAATAGCGGCAGCGTAAGGCGAATGTCGCTTTCGAAACGCGACATCTCGCTGATGAGGTCGAGGTAGCGGGCGTCCCGCTGGAGGGTCAGAAAGGCTAACACCACCGCCGAATGCACTTCCGGGAGCTGGTTGTGGCAGTAGGCGATGAGGTCGAGTAGCGCCGGCTCGGCGATACGGTCGTGCTCGAGACGAAACTCAAGCGCGAGCGTCGGGCTGAAGTAGGTCGAGCGGGCAAGCTCGCGGGCCACCAGCGAGCGCATCGCTTCATAGAGACGCGCGGTGACAAAGCCTGACTCGAGCAGCCCGTCTGCCACCTCGATTAGATGCGTAAGGCCGTTGCGGAGTGAAAAGAGCGACGCTTCCGCGCTTTGCTGGCTGAGTTGCTGTTCAAGGAGGCGCACCCGCTCTTCGTCGCTTGGCAGGACGGACTCAAGGTAGCGCGAGAAGGAAAACGTGCGGTCCCTTCGGCCAAGAAGGCGTTTGGACAAGTCGATGCAGTGTTGCAGCGTGTCGCGGAACACGTGGAGGTAAGCGCTACGGTCCTGGAGTCCGGGTTCGGGCGCCTTGCCGCTCTGGTTGCGCGGGTTGGAGAAGCAGGCGAGCCCCTTCAGCAGCGCCTCGAGTTCGAAGAGCGTCTCCTCACGGGCTTGCCAGCGGAGGCTCGTCACCCAGTTGTGCCAGAGCAACCGCTCCTCGGGGCCAAGGCCCCGCGGCGGTCCCAAATGCCCTGCGTATACATCGCCCGCGTGCGCGCGGGCGATGACAGGGCCTGGGGCAGCGGGTTCGCCGGGGATCACCGCTTCCCCCTGCCGCTCTGTGCGTAGGACCATGGATCAATCGCTCCCACTTCGAGTGTGCGGTGCGCGCTAACCCCCGGTCAACCGTCCAAGTTCGCCTGGTGCGGGAACGCTAGAGGTGAGCGACGAAGATGCCGATGGGTAGGTTGACCTTAAAGACGAGGACGTCGACGGCGCCTGAGCCGTCGAAGCGGTGCTGGTATTCAAGACCGATGAGCGAGAAGCCGAGGGTCACCCGCGACACAAGACTATTGCCGTCGGCGAAGCTCAGCCCGGCCTGGCCCCAAAGACTGGAGGTTAGGTGCGTAAGCTGTAGCTCGACACCCGTACCCCAGCGATCGAGGGCCGCACCCGAGCCCACCGTAGCGCCGAAGGACAAACCAAAGTCGCCCTTAAGCCAGAGTCCGCCCGCGCGCAGGCTCGTGAAGTAGTACGCGGGCAAGGGACCGTAGAGCCTGAGCGCACCACCTGCCTCGAAGGCCACATCCCAGGTGAGCCCCTGGCGCGGTGTTCCGCGCTTGCGCTCGGGCCAGGGGCGTTGGAAATCACCGCTACCCGCGGGCTCTTCGGCTTCAACGCGTTCGGCGCTGTCGGTAGTGACTGGCGGTGCAGCACCCTCCGATTGCACCGCTAGCGCCTCATTGGCGGGAGCTGCTGCGGGGGCCGCTGGGAGCTCGGCGTCTGTCGCCGCGGATGCCTCCGTCTCGCCCGCGCTTGGGTACTCCGGGCGGTGGTCGCCCTGCGCGCCCTCAGCGCCTTCACCTTCTTCGGCTACCGCCGTCGTCGATGGCGCCTCCGTATTGAGCTCTGAGACGCCGGCGTCCTCAGCGCCTGAAGCGCCTTGGGGCGTCGCCTGAGAGCCCTCGCTCGACGCCTCCGCGGGGCTCTCTTCGGTCGGCGCGGCACTTTGGGCACGCACATTCGCCGCCGTGGCGACCACTGCCAAGCACGCAAGGGCGCATGCTGCCGTCTCGAAGGCTGACTTCAGCCCGCCGGAGCGAAGCACCCGCCTTTGTTCCCGCCAGCGCGGGCGGAGCGGATGGTCTTCGTGGTTACCTGTCGTGAGGTTCGCAGCCAGCATGAGCCGTGAACGCTTACCTGTTGTTGGAACGAAGCGCCACCAAACCGGCGGCGCTAGCACATGAGCCTCGCGTCACAGGAGCGAGCGCTGGTGGTTAACGGGCACAGGCAAGCCGAGGTGCTCGAAGGCGCGTTCGGTGGCGACGCGTCCCCTTGGCGTACGGGCTAGAAAACCGGTCTGGATAAGGTAGGGCTCGTACACGTCTTCCAAAGTGTCGCGGGCCTCGGAAAGGGCCGCCGCCAGCGTCTCGATGCCGACGGGGCCACCGCGGTAAAACTCGATGATGACCTGCAGCAGCCGGCGGTCCATCGCATCGAGACCTAGGGCGTCGATGTCCAGGCGCTCCAGAGCCACCCGCGCTGACGTGAGGTCAAGGCGGCCGGCTGAGAGGACATCCGCGAAGTCACGGGCGCGGCGCAGGAGCCGATTGGCGATACGGGGGGTGCCGCGGGCGCGTCGCGCGATTTCCTCGCTTGCATCGACGCTGATTTCAATGTCGAGCAAGCGCGCCGACCGCCGCAGTATCTGCGCGAGCGTCGCTGCATCGTAGTAGTCGAGGCGGGCGACGTAACCAAAGCGCGAGAGCAGCGGACTGGTGAGGAGCCCCGTGCGCGTGGTTGCGGCGACCAGAGTGAAGGGCTGGAGGGGAAGCTGCAGCGAGGCCGCAAAGGCGCCTTCGCCGTGGATGATATCGATGCGAAAGTCCTCAATGGCGCTGTAAAGGTTCTCCTCGACGACCGCCGAGAGGCGATGAATCTCGTCGATGAACAAGACGTCCCGTGGTCCCAGCTTGGTGAGGAGCGCGGTGAGCTGGCCCTTGTGCTCAATCGCCGGGCCCGAAGCCGTGACCAGGGAGACGCCAAGCTCCGAGGCGAGGAGCGAGGCCAAGGTGGTCTTACCGAGCCCCGGGGGGCCACAGAAGAGCGTGTGGTCCAAGGGTTCGCCGCGCTTCAGCGCCGCTTGAACGAAGATGCGCAGGTTGTCGATGACCTTGGGCTGCCCAACGAAGTCGTCGAACACCTGAGGCCGCAGCGTTCGGTCTAAGGAGTAGTCCTGCGGGTCCTGCACTTCCGCTGAGACCAGCCTCGCCTCATCATCCAAGGTCTCCACGCCTCTAACCTAGAGCGCGCGTTCCTTTAGAACCACGGAAAAATGGGCACTGCCTCTGCTATCGGTGCGCCCAACACGTCGTGCACACAAAACGCGCATGCGCGCCTTGAGCGGCTTGCGTTCGGGCAGGCGCGAGAGCTACTGCGCCAGAGACGAGTCAAGCACACGCACCACGGCAGGTCGCAACTCCATCCGATAACGGCTATTGACCGTCTGGATATATAGGATGCTACCACCATCCATGGTGAGCACGCGTTCGACCGGAGTCGTCACGTATTCGTGCAGCCCATCCTGGAACTCGATAACTACCACGTCCCCTTTTTTGGGTGACTTTACCAGTCGACCGATCACCGGTTGAGAGGCGCGTCGCCCAAGCTTTACCAGCATCACATCCACCTCTTCAGTGTAGCATTATCGGTCGACTCAAAGAAAGCATGAGCTGGATCATTTTTCGGATTACATGGGCATACATCGTTGGTAATCAGCGCATACGTAATCATATATCCAGAAGTTAAAGCGGGTTGATATGCCTAGCACTTTGGGCTTTGCGCCCCAGCGCCTCCTGCCTCGCGCTCGAGTTCATCGCCACAGTATTCATCCATCCTGAGTGGATCGCTTTCTCCCGCCGCCGGCCTCTAACGCGCCGCGCCGCTCAACGGCTCCCTCGCTGGAGGGCGTGATGCGGCAATCACAGCATCGCCCCGCTTTCGCATCGATGGGATAGGGGCGTGCGGCGCCTCTGGGCTTGGGGGGGGTGCGGCAGGACGCCGCGGCAAGCACGCAGGTGCGCGGTAACGTGCCCGAGGCGGTCACACCAAGTTATTGATATTGCACGCAAAAAAGTTGGCATCGTGTGTGCAAATACATCAAAGTATGTCTACTTCAAATGAGCCCACGCTCCTCGCGCGCTACCGAAGGTCGTTGTCGCACATCTCGGCGCCGCTCGATCCCGAGAAAGAGTGGCAGCTCGCCAAGGCATGGCGTGAAGGGGATAGGAAAGCCGGACAACTCCTTGTTGAAAGTTCTCTGCCGTTCGTTATCCGGACGGCCCGTGAATATGTTCGCTGGGGCATTCCGCTCGACGACCTGATCCAACAGGGGAATATTGGTCTACTTAAGGCGGCCGCCAAGTATGAGCCGGAGCGGCAGTGCCGTCTGGTCACCTACGCGGTTTACTGGATCCGCGCGGAAATCCGTGACTACGTCGTGCGAAGCTACCGCATCGTGCGCCTTGGAACTACGCGTACCGAACGTCAGGCCATGCGCATCTACCGCCGTAAGGGCATCCAATCGCCGGAGCAGCTTGCGGAGGAGAGCGGTATGCCCGTAGGCCGCGCGGAGCAGCTGTGGCCGCTGCTTGTGCAGGGCGACTCCTCACTCGATGCACCCGTCGACGACCGCCACGCAACGCTTGACCGCATGGAGGGCGACGATCAGGGGCCCGAAGCTAATCTGATTGCGCACCGGGAGCAGCAACGGCGGCTGAAGGCGCTTGATGAAGCACTCAAGGGCTTGAGCGACCGGGAACGCGTGATCATCGATGAACGACTGATGGCGGAAGAACCGCAGACGCTTGAGGTGCTCGGCCAGAAGCTCGGCGTCAGCAAAGAGCGCGTGCGCCAGGTCGAAGCCCGTCTGCGAGACAAGCTTCGAACGCGACTGGAAGCCGAGTTAGGCGCCACCGCCTAACGCCGCTGCCTCCGGCTGCCGCGCGCGGCAAAAAAAAGGCTGGCCTCCTCGAGGGAGACCAGCCTGCCTGTACCACCGACGCCGTCGCGCTGCGATAAACCCCTTCACAGCGTAAGTGGGCGCCGGTGCAGGCCGCTTTAGGCTTCCCGATGAAGGTCGTCGGGCATGCTCACCACGGTCTGTGTCTGGCTCCCCGTGTTCAGGAGTAAGGGATTCATTCGCCTAGCGCCATTCGCACGCAGCAGAGAGACTCTTTCAGGCTAGGTTGACGCTACAGCCCGGTCAACCGGGGTGCGTCGCTAAATGGGCGGGGGTCGGCCTGGCGCCCCAGCGCGTGGTAAAACACCCCCCATGGGTTTGTCTTTGCGTGGAACGCCTTGCGCGCGGGTCTCTTGCGTTGCCGCGGCGCTGTTGGGCTGGTGCTTCGGCACCTCCCTGGCGGCTGAGGACGTCGGTGTCATTGCAGACGCACCGGAGGCGAAGCGTGCGGACGACAGAGCGCTGCGCAGCGTTCTCTCCGCTAACGGCGAGACCCAGGTCTTGACTGCAATTGCGCAGGCGCCCGCGCGGGCGACGCGGCTCTACCTTGAGCCTGGCGGTCAGCCTATCGCCCACTTAGATACGGGTGTGCCCCTTGTGGTGACTGAGTCCGCGGCATCCGGGGCATGGCTCAAGGTGGAGGCGGGCAGGGAGCTCGTCGTGCGCGGATGGCTGCCCCGGGAAAACCTCGGCGGATACGTCCTGAGCCCCGGAAAACTGGGCGACTCGCCCCTATGGGCCGCCGCCGGCGATGTGGTGCAGCTCGTACCCAGTGACAGCGCGCAACATGCCGCGGAGGTCGCCGCGTCGCCACGCAGCGGCGGTGGTCAGGCTGCGGATACCGTCGATGTCGTCGCTCGCACGCGCATTCCTGTTTATCAAGCGCCTGACCAACCCGCGCACGCCTACTGGGAGCTGGCGGCCTCTGCCACGTTGCCTAAGACGCGCCTAGGCCAACCTGCAGCGCGCGACAGCGCGCAGCCGGAACTCGGAAGCAGCGCCATCCCGACCTCCCATTCCCCGTACGCAGCACCGCCATCGTCTCAGACGCTGCTCTCCCAAAGCGGCGGCGCAGGCGGCCCGTCGCCGACGCGACCGGCTTCAAAGTGCCTGATTATGCCGCTCGCCGCGTTCGAGCTGCGGGCGCAACCTAGGGCGCAGAGCGCGGCGCTGCCGCTTGCCGTACCCGGTCCACGTGAAGGTCACTTCGTGTGGGCGGAAGTCGTATCCTCCCAAGGAGCGTGGCACGCAGTGCGTTTGGGCGGGGGCTGGTCGTCTCCCGGGCCTTACCTAGTAGGGTTCGTGGAGCGGGAGGCGCCGCTCTTTCAAGCGTGTCCGGACACCCGGCCCGAGGCCGTGGCTTCCGCCGCACTTGCCTCCGAGGCCGCGGTTCCATCGCGCCTCGCGCTCGACCTTCACCTCCCGCTTGTGCGCGTCGAAGCAGGCACGCCCCTCAACATCGCGGGCGAGGTTCGAGCCCACGCCGCTGTCACTCTCTACGCGCGCCGAGTGCGTTCCTCCAACTTCGCGAGCACCGCCAACCATGATGCCGAACTCTACATCGCATCGCGAGAAGGCATCGCACTCCGCGCACTAGCGCCGCTAAGCAGCCTGCGTCGAAGCGACCGTTGATACGTATCAGCCTCAGCCTGATCCCGTCGCAGACGCGGTTTCGGATGCTTCCCAAAATTGCTATATCCAAGGCAGTGTCCCGAGTGGCCTGGGGCTGCGGCCTCGGAGGGGGTTCCTGGGGGGACCCCACATTTTGGTTCTCCGCAAAGCGGAGGGCCTAAATGTGGGGG
>SLEO01000375.1 GCA_007124745.1 Myxococcales bacterium | reverse complement strand
GGCAATGCGCTGGCGCTTGAGGCCTACATTCGCGGGATGCGTCGGGCTCGCCGCCTCCGTGCCCTCGAGAAACGGCTCTGGAGCCTCGCTGCCAAACAAACGTCCGATGAAGGCGTCTACGCGACCCTCCGCGCCCTCGCGGCGGTTTACGACGAAGACCTTGGACTCGCCGAGCGCGCGAGCGTCATCGAGCGCGTGGTGAGCTCGCGAACCTGAAGCCTCCCCTCGAAGTGCCTGCGGGACGAAAGCCTCGGGGAAATGGGCCTTCGGTGCGCGGACCCACCCGCCCCAACGTGCTCACTCCAGGCCTATGCCCCAGGGGCTTTCTACGTCTCGAGCAATAAGAGGGATTGTTCAGCTTTCGAATCGCCGCTTAGCAGCGGTGGTTGGAGCGGTGTAGGCATGTCATGGTGTCGCGCATGACGGAAGAAGCTGTGCGGGAAGTCGATTGCATCAAGCTTGGGAAACGCCTGCCCGGTCTGCGTAGGCCGCCGTTCCCGAACGCGATCGGCGAGCAGATTTTCGCATCGGTGTCGCAGGAGGCTTGGAACCAGTGGCTCCAAGAGAGCGTGCGCGTCATCAACACCTACCGCGTAGACTTGGCGACGAAAGAGGGCACCGAGTTTCTAATAAAGCAGCTCCGGATCTGGTTCGGATTTGAAGAAGGCGAACTCGCCGCGACCGCCTGGACGCCGCCCGCCGAGTCAGAACAGGTGGCGAGCGACCAGTAATGTGGCGCTAGACGCCGCCCGCGGTGCCTAAGCACCCGCGTCCTGGGGTCACCAGAAAAGGCCACCGAAGGCAGACGCGTAGGCTCAAAGGCTTGACCTAGCGCGCGAGTCGGCGCACATTCCGCGGCCGATTCTTTCAAGAGGACAACTTATGGCATTGCTTCCCGAGTCCAAGCAGGCGCTCATCGACAAGTTCCGAACCCATCCCACGGATACGGGTTCCTCCGAAGTGCAGATTGCAATCCTGTCAGAGCGCATTACCTACCTGACGGAGCACTTCAAGACCCACAAGAAGGACCATCACTCTAGGCGTGGTCTTTTGCGGCTGGTCAGCCGTCGCCGTCGTTTGCTCGACTACGTCAAGGGCCAGAGCACGGACCGGTACCGCAAGGTCATCGGCGAACTCGGTATCCGCAAGTAATCGGAGCTACTGGGGCAAGCAGCAGCTCCCGCGTGCGCCGTCGCCCAGCAGCCAACTGCCCAGCAGCCAACTGCCCAGCAGCCAACTGCCCAGCAGCCAACCGCTGAGCAGCCAGTCGGTCCGCACCCAGACGGTACACGGGCCCTCTTCGGCTGCGCATCCTGGTTTGAACGCCTCCTATCGTATCGTTAGGGGGCGTTTGCTTTTTTCGGGTAGACGTCCACTCGCCACGCAGCGGAGTGGCATCTGCGAACGCGCGCCCCGCGCGCGTCTACGTCGAAGGTGACGCGGATCAAACCCGTCGTCGCTTTTGCGAGTGGTGGGCGCCGTCCCTGGGCGCTGATGCAGCGATTTTCTAGTGCTTTCGGCGGCCAGCGCGCTATGTTGCCCCGTCAAAAAAAGCATTAGGAAATCTATGTACATCAAAGAATCGGTCAAGTTAGGCGACAGGCTCATCACCCTAGAAACGGGTCGCGTGGCCAAGCAAGCGGGTGGCGCGGTCCTGGTGACCTGCGGTGAAACGGTCTTGCTGGTGACGTGTTGCGGCGCGAGTTCCGCGCGCCCCGGCGCTGACTTTCTTCCCCTCACCGTCGACTACGTCGAAAAGACTTACGCCGCTGGTAAAATCCCCGGCGGCTTCTTCAAGCGCGAAGGGCGCCTGCGCGACCAAGAAGTGCTGACCGCACGTCTTATCGACCGCCCCTGCCGCCCGCTCTTCCCCGAGGGTTACCGCGCAGAGATTCAAGTCCTGGCAACGGTGATGTCGCACGACGGCGAGCATCCCACGGATGTCTTGGCGATGACGGGCGCATCCGCCGCTATCTCGCTTTCGCCGATTCCCTGGCACGGCCCGATTGCAGGCGTTCGCGTCGGCCGCGTCGACGGTACCTTCATCGCCAACCCGACCTACGCCGAACTCGCCCAGAGCGATTGCGACCTCATGATCGCCGCGTCCAAGGACGCCATCATGATGGTGGAGGGCCTCGCGTCGGAGATGACCGAAGGCGACGTCATCGAAGCCCTCTTCTTTGGCCACAAGGCCGTGCAGCCGACCATCGAGCTGATTCAGGCCATGCAGGCTTCTGCGGGCAAAGAGAAATGGCCCGAGCCTGAGATTGCCCAGGACAGCGCCCTTGAGGCCGAAGTCGCCGCGGTGGCGACGAGCCCCATTCAGCAAGCCTGTGCGCTCGCTGAAAAGTTTACGCGCAGCAAGGCGTTCTCGACGGCAAAGAAGCAAACCGTTGCTGAGCTTGCCGCGAAGTTTCCCGAGCGCGAAGGCGACATCAAGGAAGCCTTCAGCAACCTGCAGTACGACCTCATGCGCCGCCAGGTACTCGAAGAGGGGCGTCGCGTAGACGGGCGCGACTACCGCACGGTGCGGCCCATCACCATTGAGCCGACCTTCTTGCCCCGCACTCACGGCTCTTGCCTCTTCACCCGCGGTGAGACGCAGGCCATTGTCACCGCGACGCTTGGCACGGCGCAGGACGAGCAGCGCATCGACAGCCTCACGGGGGACTCCTGGAAGCGCTTCATGCTGCACTACAACTTCCCGCCCTTCTGCGTGGGCGAAACGAAGCCAATGCGCGGCCCGGGCCGGCGTGAAATCGGTCACGGTACCTTGGCTGAGCGCGCGCTGAGCGCGGTCATTCCGCCCAAAGAGAGCTTCCCCTACACGCTGCGCATCGTGAGCGAGATCACGGAGTCGAACGGTTCGTCGTCGATGGCCTCGGTGTGCGGTGGCTCACTGGCGCTGATGGACGCAGGCGTGCCGCTGCTCGCCCCTGTCGCTGGCGTTGCAATGGGTCTGATCAAGGAAGGCGAGAAATACGCCATCCTTACCGACATCCTCGGTGACGAAGACCACCTCGGCGACATGGACTTCAAGGTCTGCGGTACGGCCAAGGGCGTCACTGCCATTCAGATGGACATCAAGATCGAAGGCTTAAGCCGCACGATCATGGAAGAAGCGCTGGCACAGGCGCGTGAGGCGCGTCTGCACGTGCTTGAGAAAATGGCCGCTGTGCTGCCAGAAGCGCGTCCGGAGCTCTCCAAGTACTCCCCGCGCATTACGAGCATCAAGGTGAAGCCTGAGCACGTGCGCGTGATCATCGGCCCTGGCGGCAAGATGATTAAGGGCATCGTCGACCAGACCGGCGTCTCCATTGACATCAAGGACGACGGCACGGTCACCATCGCGTCGTCAGACGGTGAAGCGATGAAGAAAGCCATCGCGATCATCGAATCCCTCACCACCGAACCGGAAGTGGGCCAGGACTACAAAGGCGTTGTGCGCCGCGTAGAGCCCTACGGCGCATTTCTCGAAGTGATGCCCGGACACGACGGCTTGCTCCACATCTCCGACATGGCCTGGGAGCGCGTAGACAGTGTCGAGTCGGTGATGAACCTTGGCGACACCGTCGATGTACGCATTGTCAACATCGACCGCGAGGGCAGGGTACGCCTCTCCCGCAAGGTCCTGCTCGAGAAGCCCGAGGGCTACGTCGAGGAGCCGCCCTCGTCCTTCGGCGACCGTGATGGAGGCCGGCGCTCCGGCGGCGGTGGTGGTCGTGGCAGAGACGGCGGTCCGGGCCGCAGCAGCGGCGGCGGTCGCTTCCGCCGCGACTGAGCACGGACACCTCAACCATCAAGCATGCCCCAGCCCCTGCAGGATAAGCCTCGAATGAACCAAATACGCGTATGGCTCAATGGTGACCTTCCGGGCGCGCAACTGCCTCGGCGCGCAAGCGCTGAGGCAGCGGGGTTTGACCTCTGCGCAGCCCTCGGCGAGTCGGTGCAGCTTCCGCCGCTCGGGCGCACGCTTGTACCGACGGGCGTGCACTTGCAGCTTCCTCGCGGCACGGAAGCGCAGGTCCGCCCGCGTTCAGGCCTCGCGCTGAAGTTTGGCGTGACCGTGCTGAACAGCCCGGGCACCATCGACTCGGACTACCGGGGCGAGGTCAAGGTGCTGCTGGTCAATCTCTCCGGCGAGACCTTCGCCATTGAGCCCGGCATGCGCATCGCCCAGCTCGTCTTCGCGGCTGTGCTGCCGGTGGAACTCGAAGCGCTAAGCTCACGCGACGCGCTAGACACCACCGAACGCGCCGCCGGCGGCTTCGGCAGCACAGGCCTCCACACCTGAAGCAGGCCGCGCACGGGCAGCTTGAAAACTACACCAGGCACGAGAAGAAGCGCTGGTCGTGCATCACGCGCGGCTCTCCGCGCAAAGTGATTTTCGCAGTCCGGCGCCCACAGAACTTTCTTGTCGTCCCGACGCCACTTGTCAGAGACCCGCCGGGTGAGCTGGTCTGCGGAGCACGAGGATTCAACGAGGCGTGGAACCACGCCGGAGCAGTGTTGCGTGCCGCTCTCGTAGCATCTGGGCGTCTGCAGTTCGGATAACCTCGCAGGCGCCTAGACTTTGTGGACGAGCGGTGCCGCTACCGATCTCGTCGCACGGCGGCAAACTATCACTCGAATGATAACCTGCCGCGGCAAACTATCATTCCGCTGATAGTTTGCCGAAGGCAACGCATCGGCGTTCGGCAATATATTCGGGAAGATAGTCGCCGCTGCGAAGCCGCATGTGCCTAAAGCGCCCGCTTAAATCCAAAAAAACCCCGCGGCACAGCTAGGCCCTAAAAAAAGGACGCGTCTGTGTGCGGGGCTTTGGCTTCACGAGGCGCCGCGTCACGGCGCTCATGGGTAGTTTCCCTAGGCGAGGGCTTTTTCGACGAGGTCGACTAGGGTCTTTTTGGGGGCGGCGCCGACTTGCTGGGCGACGACTTCGCCACCGCGGAAGACGTAGATGGTGGGTACGCCGCGGATGCCGAGCTTCTGGGCGGTGGCGGGGCTTTCGTCGATGTCGACCTTCGCGACTTTGACGCGACCGTCGTATTCCTCGGCGAGCTGGTCAACGAGAGGTGCGATCTGACGGCAGGGGCCACACCACTCGGCGCTAAAGTCTACGAGCACGGGCAGGTCCGAAGCGATGACCTCGTCCTCAAAGTTCACATCGTTGACAGCCAAAACTTTATCACCAGCCATGCTCTCCTCCTTCTGAAAGTATCCGTTTTGCGCGCAGTACACTCACCTGCGCCGCCAAGAGCGAGCAGGACCACCCGCGGCAGCCATAGCACACAGCAGACGAACCCCTGTGCCACGTCCGGCTAACTTCACAACAGACTAATCACGCGCTGACCGCATGTCGATACCTGAGTTAACCCGATGGCAGCGGACAAAGGAACGGATTCGTCTCGATGAGGCACGGTTTTCGCGCGCTGAGTTTACCAGCGCATCGATTCGCGGCCTATCTGCTGTGCACCCCTACAGGCTGATGCACAACGAGAGCCCGAGCACAATAAAGAACCCGCCACCGAATACACTCATTGGCCCAAAGAGCATCGTGCTGTTTTCGTCGATGGCATTGGATATCACGTCCCAGCCGACAAGACCTGTTCCAAGCCCGAGAAGGAAAAGGCATAGTGGCCCCTTCTGCTGTACGAGTCCTTCAGCCTGAAATGCATCTAGCCATCTAGCCTCCAAGGCTGGTGGCATCCTGGTTCGCGTGCCAAGGGTCGGGTCAACAGAGGCGTTGCGGACCCACGCTGATGTGGCCGCAACTAAGGTGTTGTTGCGGCCCAAGAACCCATTTTGCTCAAGTTCCTGCAAGGTCTCCAAGAAGGGGTCCGGAGATCGGGGTACGAGGGCGTGTTGGATGCCCTCTTTAGGGCTCGGGTCCACAACCGTTGACTGTTCGGCGGCGCATGCGGCGAGCCATGCACATCCGAGTCCCAGAACACACACACGTCTAGATTGAACGACTATCATTCTGAGCGATAGACGGGTTGGGCAATCAAGCAAGGAGGGCATACCGGGAATCTTGAGACGGTTCTGGTTATCGCTTGGTGGCGTACACTGTTCAGGGGATTGAAGCGGACGGTGCGCTATCGTTTTTGAAGGTGTAGGGGTTTACTGGCTTCGTTTGGCTGGGTATCGTTTACATGTGCAACGAAGTTATCCTTGTGGACTGCTTGTTCTTGGGGGCTGCAGGCCGCATCATCGGCAAGGATTTGGGGTGCGCGGCCTTGTAGTGCTGGTGATTGCGGGTGTTTTTGTTGTTGGGTGTGACGCTGCCAACCTTGGTGCTGGGGACGGCGAGGACGAGGGCGGAGCGGGTGTTGGCGAGGAACGCATTGGCCTTGATGCGCCTGCGTATCTCCGGCAATGCTTTGTGTCTGCGGAAGAGGCTGCGCGGGACTACGCGCTGCAGCGGGTGTACCCGCAGCTAACCTTTAGCCAGCCGCTGGCTTATGTCGCGGGTCCAACGGGCGCATATGCGTACGTGGTCGAGCGCGCAGGGCAGGTGTGGCGGCTCGCGGCGGACGAGCAGCGTGCTGACCGAACGTCTGCCATTGACCTCACAGGGGTGGTTGACACGTCGGCTGCGGAGGCGGGCTTAGTGGGCTTGGCCTTCTCGCCACGCTTTGCGCTGGAGCCCTACGTCTACCTTTCCTACACGGTGACGGGAAGCCCGCTGACCTCGCGCGTGGTGCGTTTCAATGTCTCGGCCGATGGCACGTTCGACGCCGCCTCTGCGTTGTTGATCATCGAGGTGCCGCAACCGGCACCCGAGCAGAATGGGGGGCAGGTGGCTTTCGGGCCCGACGGCATGCTCTACATCGCCCTTGGTGACGGTGGTGGCGCGGGCGACCCGTATGCCAATGGTCAGAACCCACAGACCCTACTAGGCGCACTCCTGCGTCTGGACGTTAGGCCTCAGGCGCCCGAAGAAACTGGGGGCGGTCGTGGCGGTGGGCGCGGTGGCAACAACCAAGCCCCGGTAGTCGCGCCTTACGCGATACCCGAAGGCAACGCGTTTCCTGATGGGGTCGGTGGTGCACCGGAGATCTTTGCCTGGGGCTTCCGGCATGTGAGGCATTTTTCGTTCGACCGGGCGAATGGCCAGCTCTGGGCTGGAGACGCGGGGCAGAGCGCGCTGGACGAGATCAACCAGATCCAAGCAGGAGGCAACTATGGCTGGCCCATCAAGGAGGGTACGGCCTGCGTTGCGGAGGCACCCTGCAATGAAGAGGGTTTACTGGACCCGGTCTATGCTTACGATCGCCTCTCAGGCGATCGTTCGATTACGGGTGGCTACGTCTACCGCGGCAATGCGCTGCCCGAACTCGATGGACGCTACATCTTTGGCGATGTCGTGTCCGGCCGCATTTGGGCCCTTAAGCCCTCGGACACGGGCT
>SLEO01000165.1 GCA_007124745.1 Myxococcales bacterium | reverse complement strand
TTCTCGGGCGCCGCACGGTGGAGGGCCTCGGCTTTGCGCTGGTGGCGCTATGGGGGCCGGGGTTGCTCGGCGCTCAGTCGGGTTTGTGGCTGCTCTCGCCGGCGTTGAGCCTAAGCGAGGGGAGCTCGGTGGGGGAGTTGCGCTGGTCCCGGCTGTTCGCAGTGTTGCTTGTCACGCTGGTTGCGGGGGCGCTCGTACACTTCGCCTTGTTGGGGGACGAGGGGCGTGCCCCCCTGCGCCGCAAAGTAGACAATCATTTGCGCCGGCCTCCGCGCGCGTCGGCAACGGCGGCTGTCGATGAACCCACGCTAGGGGAGGAGAACGGGCGGTGACAGCGTTTGATGTGCAGGATGTCTACGCCCGTTTTGGCACACGCCAAGTCCTGCGCGAGGTGAACCTCGCCATAGGACCGGGGCTCTGGCTTGTGAGCGGCCGTAACGGAAGTGGCAAAAGCACGTTGCTCGGGCTACTTGCGGGTGAGGGCGCGCCGGTTCGCGGCCAGGTGACCTTTGGGGGCAAGCCGACAAGGCAGCCTTCCGTACGGACACGGATCGCGTACCTGCGTTCGGTGCTCGACCTCGACCCTCGCGTGTCCTGTCGCCAACAGCTTGACCTCCGGCTCGGGCTAGCAGGGTTGCGGCCGGGCGCTCGGCGTTCGGCACTGACGCCCCTTATCGAACGTTTCGCGCTGGGTGCATTTATCGATCGGCCCCCGGTGACCCTCAGTCAAGGTCAACGTCAGTCCGTTGCGCTCGTCGGGACGCTCGCGTTGCCGGCGGATGCCCTGCTGCTTGATGAGCCTCTACGCGGTCTTGATACGGCGCGGCAGGCGGCCTTGCTCGACCTGCTCGCGGAGCGCTCGTTGCAGCAGCCGGTGGTGGTGGTCAGCCATGAAGGCCACCGGCTGACGGGTCGCGGGGCGCACGCACTGCTGATGTGGCAGGGGCGGGTGCTGACGGAAGCGGCGAGTCGGGTGTGGCTTGCCGAGAGCGCTGCTCGACGCTTTTGGGTGCGGCTGGAAGGACCGGAGATGCGCGCGCTCGCGGGCGCGATGGCCGCCGCGCCGGGCATCGGTGCCCTCTGGTTGCGCGAGGACGTATTGAGGATTGAGTGCGCCGAGATTGACCAGGTGCTTGCGGCCTTAGAGGCGGCGCCGGCTGCGTTAGGTGGCGCCGTGCGCGCTTTCGCGCATGGCGCCATGGCCCTTGACGACATCGTGGCGCAGACGCCGCGGGAAGGCTGGCTATGAGCGTAGTGTCCGCCCCCCGGCCCAGGGTCATAAGCACGGCGCATCAACGGCTCCGAGCGGGGCGTTTTGGCGTCACGGTGCGACTGGCAGCGCTGGGTGTGCCGCGTGCTGCCGCCCTCGGCGTTGCGCTTGGTGCGTTGCTCGTCGGTGCCTTTCTGGCCGAACACATGCGCAGCGCTTCGCTGACGTTCGACCCGGCATCAGGGCTTGATGCGTTGTTGCTGACGACGTTGCCCGGCGCCCTCGCACTGGCGCTCATGAACGGTGTCGTGAGCGACCCGTTCAAGTCCGGGGCGTGGTTGCAGGTGCGGCGTATCAGCGGCAGCACGTTCGCGCTGCCGCTTGCCTGTGTAGGTGTGCGCGTGCTGGTGGCGCTGCTGCTTTTGGCTGCCGGTTGCGGCGCGCTCATGATCGCGTTTCCGGAGGCGCTCAGCGTCCGCTTCATCGCTACCGCGGCGCTAGCCTGCGTGGTCTTTGCCGTAGGCGCCGCCGCCGCTGACGCGGGGCTGGGTCGCCGGGGTGGGGTTGCACTCGTCGTAGGCCTCATCGTCATCGATCGGGTGTTCGCGCAGGCACCGGGTGGCATGCGTCTGCTCGCGGTCCACACCCATTTACGGCGCCTGGCCGACGTGCCCCAGCAAGGCCTCTGGGTAGAAGCGATGCCCGAACTTTCGACGCCAAGCGCGCTCATGTCGCCGGCGCTCACGGTCGCGCTATTGCTTGCGCTCTTTCTGTGGCGTACCCACCGCTGGCAGCCCGCCGCTGCGACGCCCACCTAGCGAGGACTTCCCTGCGTCCATGCGTGTCCCATTGAAGGCCTGAGCCGACCGCGCGTCCTTGCCCGAAAATCCCGCGCCTTCCCTCACTTCCCTTCGGTAGCGCGGCTGCGGGCGCTCGAGCGCAGGCCCTCAACCGTAACTGTTCAGGGGGGCATTTGGTGGTCGAAGGCGCCGTTCGATTGGGCTACCGTCGCCAGGCATGGACCTCTACAGCGCCGCCCGTCGGCTGAATCGACCTTTTGTCTTTAAGTCACCAGGTGATGGCCCCGCGCTGGATCTCGGTGGCCGGGGCATCATAGGCGATGGCTTCAGTGCCGCGCTGATCCGGCCCGACGGCGTCATCGACTGGATGTGCCTGCCGCGTTTCGATTCGCCAAGTGTGTTCGCGGCCATGCTCGACGGCGACCGCGGTGGGTCGACGGGCATCACACCGACGCACTACCCCTTCGAGGCCCTCCAGGCCTACGACCCGGGCACCAACGTGCTTGAGACGCTGTTCAAGGTGCCCGGCCAGGGTGTCGTCCGGGTGACGGACTTCATGCCTTTCGCTAACCATCCGCGGTCCGCCATTCATGAGGTGCATCGCCGCGTCCAGTGCGTTGAAGGCAATGTCACGCTGCGCATCACCTTCGACCCGCGCTTTGATTACGGGCGTGACCATCCCGAGATCAACGTCGGCACCCACGGCTGCCAGGCGGAAGGACGGGCGGGCGAACGCCTCAGTATCGTGTTCGGCAAGCCGGACTTCACCTGGCGCAAACTGGGAGAAGGCGGCGCTGCAGGCGAGGTCACCCTGCGCGCGGGAGAACGGCATTGGTGTGTGCTTTCTTGGAACTCCCCCGCGCCCGAACCCATTGCTGCCTACCGTTCCTACGAGCACTTGCGGACCACGCGCCACACCTGGCGCGCGTGGTCGATGGGCCTGAAGTATGACGGGCCCTGGCGGCACCATGTCCAGCGTTCCGCCTTGCTGTTGAAGTTGCTCATCTACCGACCGACGGGCGCTATGGTGGCTGCCCCAACGATGGGCCTCCCCGAGCTCATCGGGGGGGGACGCAACTGGGACTACCGCTACACCTGGAGCCGGGACACGGCGATGGGCATCCGCGCCGCTAACCTTTTGGGTTTTGGCGAAGAAGCTGGAGATTTCTTCCACTTCATGCGTGACGTCCTTAGCCAAAATCAGAGCCTGCGCGTGATGTATACGATTGATGGCGCCCACGTCCCCTCTGAAGAAGACCTCACGCATTTGCGTGGTTTTCGCAACAGCGGGCCCGTGCGTCTCGGCAATGACGCACGCGATCAACTCCAGCTCGACACCGCCGGCGCGCTCATCGACGCGGCTTACCTATACGAGCGTTTCGGCGGCTCTCTGACGCTGCGGGGCTGGCGCTACTTGCACCAAGTGATCGAATCCCTGGGGCAGAACTGGGACCAGCCGGACCACGGCATCTGGGAGCCGCGCTCCGGCCTGCAGCAGAATGTCCATTCGAAGGTCATGAGCTGGGTGGCGATGGATCGCGGCGCTTACCTGGCGCGCCTCTTTGGTGCGGAGGCCTCCGCCACCCGCTGGACGGAACTCGCAGGTCAGATTCACCGCGATGCCTGTGCCCGTGGACTCTCCAGCGACGGCAAGCACTTCGTCGCCTCCTACGGCCTGCCGCATATGGATGCCTCGCTGCTGCTGATGCCGATTCACGGCTTTCTGCCCGCCGATGACCCGCGCATTCTCGCGACGGTGCGCGAGGTGCGCGCCCAGCTCGGTACGGGCCCCTACGTGCACCGTTACCACAACGATGATGGCCTCGACGGCGAAGAAGGTGCTTTCGTGCTCTGCGGGTTTTGGCTCGCGGAAGCGCTAGCGATGGCCGGTCAACTCGATGAAGCTCAAGAGGTCTTTATCGCCCACGCAGAGGCGTCAAATCACCTCGGGCTTTTGGCGGAAGAGATCGACCCCATGTCGAAGGAGCCTTTAGGAAACTTCCCCCAGGCGTTTTCGCACCTCGGCCTCATCAACGCGGCGGCACGCATCGACAGCGCGCTTCGCCTCGCGGACGAAGGAATGCATTCGAAGTCGCACCTATCGCGCTTGCCATGAAGGAAAAGGTAGGCGGCTTTGCACGTGCAACTTTCCCCCGGAGCGCTGCCTTTGTTAGGCTTGGGGCTTGGATGATGTAGTCTGGAAGTTGGCGCGGGCGTGGTCGGGTGAACGTGATTAACGTGTGCTCGGCGCCCGGGGCGGTTTGGGTCGCCTGAGTGTGGTGCCGCAGAGAGCGAAGATGACAGCAAAGGTAGCGGCTTCAGTGCGGGCATGGGCCTTGACCGACGTGGGCAAGGTCCGTGACCACAATGAGGACGCCTACCTCGTCGACCGGAAGCTTGGGCTATTCATCGTGGCCGACGGCATGGGTGGCCACGCGGCGGGCGAAGTGGCCAGCCGCATGGCGGTCCACACGGTGGCCGAAGCCGTGCGCCGGCAAGCAAGCGTGCTGACGGCTTATCAAGACGACCCCGAACAAGCCGTTCACCGCAAAGACCTGCTGACGCTGCTCGAGTCTGCTGTCCAGGAAGGCTGCAGCACCGTCTACGAGGAAAGCCGACGCGACATCAAAAAACGCGGCATGGGCACGACCATCGAAGTCCTGCTCGTGGTGGGCACGAAAGCCTTCGCCGCACACGTGGGCGACTCGCGCATCTACCTTCTGCGTCAGGACGGCGTGCACCAGCTCACGGAAGACCACTCGCTCATTAACGAGCTGATTCGCCGCGGGCGCATGAGCCCGGAGCGCCTTGCATCTGTGGAGCAGAAGAACGCCGTCACGCGCGCCCTTGGGCCCTATCCCTCGGTGGAGGTCGATGTCTTTGATTTCGACTTGCTCGCTGGTGACCGCATCATTCTCTGCAGCGATGGCCTTTCCAATCACCTGGAGCCTCAGGACCTTAGCGAAACGCTGGATAGCGCCGATCTCGACGCCGCGGCGCAGGCGTTGGTCGATCTTGCCAATGACCGCGGCGGCCGTGACAACATCACGGCGATTGTTGTCGCCATCGATGCTTCGAAGGACGATGCCGAAGCCCTGGCGGCGCGTTTCCAACTGCGCTTTGACCACCTGCGCAATACGCCCTTTTTTCGCTATCTCGATTACAAGGAAACGGTGCGTGTGCTTGGCGCAGCTGAACAGCAAAGTTTCACTGCTGGCGCGCTTGTAGTTACGGAAGGCGAGGCCGGTGACGCGCTTTACCTCATTCTGACCGGTGCCGTGGAAGTGCTGGCCCACGACCGTCAGGTGGCGAAGCTGCTTGCGGGAGAGCACTTCGGCGAGCTTGCCCTTATCGACAAGTCACCGCGCAGCGCCAGCGTGCGCACGCTAGAGCCCTGCGAAATGCTCCTGCTGCGGCGCGTGGAGTTCTTCGACATTCTGCGCAACGAACACGGCATCGCCGTCAAGCTTCTCTGGAGCTTTCTCGGCGTGCTGGCGGGCCGGCTACGCGACGCCAACAAAAGCGGCATCCGCCCCGATGCACTCAGCACCACGTTTTCCGACGACGAGCTCACCGCCAAAACCCTCCAAGAAGACCTCCCTGACATGTAGCTGCGCTATGGCCGGAGCCCGAGCCGGCTAGTGCGCACAGCGAATACGCTACGGGCAGAGCGGGAAGGTCGCGCGCTTGGCGCTGGGGCAGGCTTTGTTGGTGCCCCAGTCGGTGGCTGAGTAGCCGCTGCCGCGAGGGCGGCCCCAGTGCCAGAAGCCATTTTGGGCGGCGTAGAGACCGAAGGCGCAGCGGATGTTGGCGCGGTGGTCACGCCGCAGCTCGCCGAGGGAGTTGGCGCATCCAGGGAGGTCGGTCTTGAGATGCATGCGATTGATGCCGAGCAACCCCTCGCCACCGATGCCGCAGGCCAGGCGCCCGCGTCCGGACTCATGTTCCGCCAAGCAGCCGAAGTGACGCACGACGTCCTGCATGGAACGCACCCCAATCGCGCGGTTAAATGCACCACCGGCGCCTAGTTGATTTACCCCCTCGTCCTCGATGAGGCACGCCACTTGGGTGCGTGAGAGCGAGGGCTTAGGCGCACAATCCCCGCTGCGTGCCGGGCTGCCCCCGGAACCACCAGCTAACTGGCTGTCCCCCAAGTGCACCACGCACCCCGCCAGCCCCACTGCTATCGCGCACCCCAAAGCCCTCACAACCCCCAACCATGCCTGAAGACGAAGCGTCGCAGCCAGAAAGCCGCAGTAACCTTCGAGGGCTTCACAGGCATCAAGCCTGAGCCATCCCCAGGGTGAGCCTTGTTGACGAAAGCCGCGGGGAAATGGGCCTTCCGTGCGCGGACCCACCCACCCGCGCTTACTTACTCCAGGCCCATTTCCCCGCGGCTTTCTGCGTCTCGAGTTCATGAGGGGATCGCTCAGGCGTCAAGCAAGTCCTGGCCTGTGCTGCCGGGCACGCCCTCACTTCGTACCGCGCGCGTTCGCACAAGTGGCACGTCCGCTTACTGGAGGGCGCTTCAACTGCAGGAGGTGTCGAGGCGGAGGGTGTGCCAGGCGCCGCGGTCTGCGGGGCCCCGGCAGACGTGCAGGGTGCGGGCGGCGCTGTCGTAGATGATGACGGCGTTGGTGGCGGTGCCCTGGTTATCTTCCGGGTAGCGGTTGAGGCTATCGACGCCGTCCTCGCGGTTGGCAAAGAGGGTCTTGAGCGCGTCGATATCTAGGGGAGTGGCTGCGGCGGCTTCGAGCCGCTGCTTTCGGGCCAGCGACGAGGTGCTCGGCGCTTCGGCCGCTTTCGCTGTGAACGTTGCAGATAAGCAATGGTTCGTGCGGCACAGCGGCGCTGTCGCCGTCAGGTCGCGGCGTTCGATGCTGGCGGTATCCGTCTCGAGTTCCACCGCATGCTGCGCATCTGCGATGAGGTAAGTATGCGCGCCCGACCTAGGCGCGGATGCGATGCACTCAACCGCGCCTTCGAGCGTGGTCTCGCGGAGCGCGCGGTAGATTAAGCTGACGTAACTTGCGGCGGGAACGGCGCCGTGCGTCTTGATGTTGGTGGTGCCGACGTAGATCCCAGCGGCGTTCAGCCCGACGATGGCCGGGCAGCCCGCGCAGGTGATGGTCCAGCTTTCCGGCCCGGACTTCGGTCGGCGGTGGAGGGCCACCACGAAGTCGAGATCAGGAGGATTCAGGTCCCAGGTTTGGCCGCAGAGTAGATGCCCGTTGCCGGAACTTGAACCGGCTTGGGCTAGGCTTGAGCAGCCCTCCGCATCGCTTTCGGGCGCAGTGCTTGTCCATGGCGCGCCGCGGAACGGTTCTGCGCCATAGAGGATGACGTCTCGAAAATCCGTGAGCGATGCCGCGGCGTAGAGGTCGACGGTTGAAACCCCGGCAGCAGCGGCGC
>SLEO01000162.1 GCA_007124745.1 Myxococcales bacterium | reverse complement strand
GGAAACAACGTACGTGCCAATGTGAGTGAACGTTCTCAAGAGGACTTGAGCGACAAAGCAGGCGCGATGATGGGCCGCGTAGGTACAGCGGTGAGTAACGCAGGAGAATCCGTCAGCCACGCGGCCCAGAACGCATCAGGTGCGATGGACAAAGGTCGGCATCGGGTTGCTGAGGCGGCTAGCGATGCATGGCACGGCGCCTCGGACTCGGCGGTGCACATGGCGCACAAGGCGGGGGACACGGCATCGCACCTTGCGCATCGAGCGGGTGACGCAGCATCATCCGCCCTTGGCGGGGTGCGGAGAGGGGCCAAGAGCGTTGAAAAGACCTTCACGCATACCTTACAGGAAAACCCGCTGGCGTTGGGCGGGGCTGTTCTCGCAGCCGGAGCGCTGCTCGGGTATGCGCTTCCTCGAACGAGCAGAGAAAACGCGTTGATGGGCGAGACACGGGACGACTTGCTTCACCGCGCGGGAGATTCGGTCCGCGATGCTGCAGCATCCGTCGCCCAGCTTGCAGAGCAGAGTTTCGAGCGCGCGAAACACGCCGTCAACGATGGCAAGGACACCAGCGCGACCGCGAGCGCGGAGTAGCCCCAGGACTCCTCATTAGGAACTCTCCTCGCCAGTTGGAAGTGGGAACGAGCCTTGAGCCCCGTTGGTTACTCGTCCGTATCGCCGGGCTCGTCTGGCTGGCTTGAGCGGGGTCCACCAGGTTTCGCAACGCGTCGCTGCCGGACAACAGTTCATCTCATTGAACCCTCTGGCGCTCTCACACGCTCCCTAGAAGTAACCGTTCAGGGGGTCCAGATAGCGAACACGCTGCGGAAAAAGGCAAGTGGGCGCCCTGGCCCCGCTTGCCGGCTTTAGGCCACCTTGAAGGCAGAGTGGGGGAGGGTTTGCGGGATTCGCTCCCGTAAACCCGGGGGCATGCGTGTAAAATGCCCCCCTGAACAGTTACCCCTAGAATAGTCCCGCCACTGCGATTCGGGTGCGCTGCGTGCCGTTGCGTTGAGTGGTAGGGAGCGGCGATGGTTTGGTTCGTCGCGACCTCTAGCTTGGTGGTGGTGCTTGTTATCGGCTGGCACTTCGGCCGCCGGGGGAACGCGGCGGAGTACTTTCTGGGTGGCGGCAAACTGAACGCGAGTGCCGCGGGGGTGTCCGGCGCCATCAGCGTGGTGTCTTGCATTTCCTTCATCATGGTGCCGGGCGAGATTGTGCGGTTGGGGCCGAGCGTGGCGACGGCGGAGGTCGTCGTGATGCCGCTGGTGTTCTGGTTCGGTGCGTGGTGGCTGCGCCGGCTTCCCAAGGACGCACTGACGCCCTTCGAGCGCGTGAGGCGGGTGCATGGCGCAGGCATGGGACGGGCGGCGGCGCTGCTCTTCATTTTGATGCGTTTGAGCTGGATGGGCCTGCTGCTGCATGCGGCGGGCATCGGTCTCGGCACCCTGCTGGGCGTCAACACTACCGTGCAGCACCTCTTGGTCTTCGTGCTTGGCATTCTCGCGATGGCGTATTCATCGGTGGGTGGACTGCGCTCGATTGTGGTCACCGACGTCTTTCAGGCCGTAGTGCTCGTGGCAAGCGCCGTGGCGGTCATCGCCTTCGCCGCCGCGATGTTGCCATCCGATATGTCTACCTTTCACTGGCCCTCCTACTGGGAGACGCCGCCACTCCTTTCGCTGCGCCCGAAATCGCGCTCCGTCGTCGGCGCGCTGCTGTCGAGCGGCTCTTGGTGGCTCTGCGCATTGCTCGCGGACCAGGTGCTCCTTCAGCGCTACTTCGCAGCAGGAGAAAAACGCGTGCGCGCGTTGGGCGTGCAGCTCGTGGCGGGTACGGTGATTTGGTCGCTGCTCGCCGTCGTGGGCTTTGTGCTGGCGCTCTTGTACGCCGCCCGCCCCGACGTTTTCGGTGGGCTCGCGCTAACGGAGGCAGATACATTCTTCCCTTATTTCGTGGCGAATGCGCTGCCACCGGCCGCACGGGGTTTGGTGCTCGCTGCCTTCTTCGCGGCAACCATGTCGAGTGTGGATTCGGGGCTCAACTCCGTCGCGCTCATCTGGCAGCGCGACGTGCAGGGCCTTGAGCCCGAGGCGCTCTCTGTCCGGCGAGGTGCACGCAGCACACTGGTGGTGGCCACCTTGGTACTGACGTGGGCCTTCCTCGCCAACTTCATTGCTGAAAGCGTGTTTGAGCTGACCGCGCGCACGACCAACCTATTGCTCGCACCCCTCGCCTGCCTAGTTGCCCTCAGCTGGCAACGCAGCCGGCGGCTTGCGTGGTTGGTCACGGCCACCTCATTGGTCGCGGCTTTGCTCGTGTCCTTCCCTGGTACCGCACGCTCCTTCGGCGTGCACCTTCCCGCCGTCGATGTGGTCTGGATAAGGCCGCTCGCCCTCGCCTCGGCAGCAGTGGTCGTGGTCATCGCCCTGGTGGGACGACGGGCGCGGCCCACCGCAAGCGGCTAGACGAGAGCTTATCCGCTGCTGGTTAACGAGGCAGCTCGTCGAAGATTTGGGTGACGGCTTTGTCGAGGGTTTCGCGGAGTTCGGCTTCGCTGCGGTCGGAGCGCGTGTCGCCTTCGGCGAGTCCCACCCAGATGGATTCCTTAGAGGCGCCTTCGGCAAACTCGACGAGGATGGCGCCAGCGCCAACGCGCCCTTCGTCGTCGAGGTGACCCGGTGCTGCCTTAAGCTTTTCCTCGATGGACTCGGCCTCCAAGGCGTCAATGGCGAGCATGTAGGCGACGTAGACGTCGGGGTTTTCTTCAACGGGCTTCATGCCAACGCGACGGAGCTCGCGCTCCACGAGAAATTGAAGCTCCGATTTCACGTCAAAAGGTGCCTCTTGCACTTTGCCTTCGGGGTCGCGCACCACACTGATGCCGCCCACAAGTGCGTAGGTCTGAAGGTCCTTGAGCTCTGCGTCTGGCTTTTGGGCAGAGCGGACCGCCACTCGGGTCCTTGGGTTCACTTCGCTAGCCGCATTCGCTGCGGTGGTTGTCTCGGACTTCGTCGCCGAAGCGCCACCACATGCGCTGAGGCCACCGAGGGCTAGGCCAATCGCTGATAACCTTAAAAACTTTGTCGAACTACGTTGCATGGATCCTCCCGTGAGGTGTGCGACGCGATGTCGCTTTTTCCCTCACGCCGGCGAGTGTAGTGGGCCCGCAACGGGCCGCCAGCAGACGCGCATCCCCGCTTCCGGCCTTCTTCGCATCACCCCGGGGTAGCTCGCTGGTTCGCCTACCTATCATCGCACGCGGCCGCAAGAGGCCTACAAGCTGGCAGCGCAGGGGATGGGTCGGGTGCTCATGACGAGTTCGTCGAGGCGGAAGTGGAAGCCGCTCTCGACGGCGCTGACGGTAGCGCCAAAGTTAACGGTTTGCGGGCGCGGATCGAAGTCGAGTCCGAGTTCCCGCTCTTGAATCAGGGTTTGTTCGTCAATGGTGAGGGAGGCGGTGCCCGCGTCGGCGCTCAGAAGATACTGGTCCTGGACGCACATCCAAGTTTCCGCAGGAATGACGTAGGATACGTTGCTGTGCCTGCTGCGCGGACTTCCGTTCGCCGGGTCCAGATAGAACGCAAACCGGCTGCCTTGAATCTCGATAGAGAAGTCCTGGGTTTGCGGGATTCACTCCCGTAAACCCGGGGACATGCGTGTAAAATGTCTCCCCCTGAACAGTGACACGCATAGAGCCCGGGCAGCGAGGCTATGTCGCGAGGGTCAGGGTTGCGTGAACCTGCGTTGCACGCTCGTCCAGGCGTTGCCTGTCTCGTTTCGATTCTAGTGTGCGTGACGCCAGATCAGCCAATTCACGCACATGTTCCTGCAGAGCAGACCGTCTCTCGGGATCGTTGGTGAGCTCGCCGATGGCAGCGAGCGCACCCAGCATGCGCAGGATCATGGCGGCGTTGCCCTTCGCGCTCTCGCGCATCTGGTCAAAAGCTCCGTTGAGGAAATCAGCGAAGGCGTAGGCTTTGAGCACTACGCGCAGCTCGCCTTCGTGATAGCGGTTTGCTGGGGGGAACGTGCGGGCTGCTAGACGCGCCACGATGGCGCTCAGATAGTCGATACAGGTCACCGCCGTAGTGGTGTCGTTGACGCCTGGCGAAAGGGCACGCAGCGCGATGTCGACGATTTGACGAATACCAAACGCGATATCTTGCTGCAGCGTGCGATGCCGCCCGACGACGTGGGTTCCCTGAAGCGCCTCCGTAAGCTTGGCATTGGGGGCATCATGCATCGCCACAGCGACGAGCGGCCCGCCCGCCACAATAAAATCACCCACCGCGTGCGCGGTGCGAATCACGGTATTGTGCTCGCACGCCAGCTGTAGCAGGGCATCGTCGTCGAGGGTTTCTAGGTAACCATCGCTGGACGCCGTGACCATGTGCCACGGTTCCGCCTGATATGTAGCCTCAGTGCGATGGCCCGGTGTTGAAGTGTCTTCGGCTGTATCGGGGTGGAGTCGATGGATAGCTGCATAGGTCTCGGTTGCGACTTCAGCGATAATCGTCGATGCACGAATCGACGCCGCGACGTGATGGATAAAGAAGATGAGGACCCCGACGCTGAACACTGCGAGCACGACGCTCACGGTGACTGCGAGCCCCGGGATGAACACTGCGTCATCAGGCCCGCTGCGAATGGTCCGCAGCACGGTCAGGCAGTAGACGAAAATACCCGCGAAACTCCCAAGGACAAACTGGGTGACGCGGTCGCGCATGAAATTGCGCAGGATGCGGGAGGAGAACTGGTCGGACGCTAGGGTAAGGGCGACTAACGTCATGGAGAAGGTCACGCCAACCACCGTCATCATCGACCCAGCAATGGTCGAGAGGATGCCTCGCGCGCCTTCAGCGCTCGCCCCGAAGACACGCGGCCACTGTTCGAGCCAGCGCGCCGTTTCCGTCGAGTGGGCATCCACAAGCACAACCGCCAGCGCAAGACTGCCGCCCACAAGTGCCATCGGCACCAGCCAGAAATTCGTCCGCAACCGGTCGATAAGGTGAAGTAGCTTATTCATAGGCAACTAGAACGCCGTCGCGCGTACAAGTCATGCGTACGGTTGCGCTGTGCGTCGCTATAGCAGGGACGGAGGCTAGGGAGCGCAGATGACGACTAAACGTGCGCGGATGGGGTGCGCACATGCCTAAACACTCGGTCGTATACGCTCGGATGCGTGAGGCCTTACTCGCATGCGTCGGCGCCATTCCTCGGGGCAAGGTCGTCGACATCGGCACGCTCGCCACTTCGCTCAACATCCCAGCGCGGCACGCGGCCTTTATCCTATCCCGCCTGTCCGCCGACGAGTCTGACGCTGTCCCGTGGCATCGAGTCGTGCCGCGAGGCGGCGACTTCACTCAGGCAAAAAAGCATCCACTGAGGTTTAGCTTGCAGGTCTCGCTCCTACGCAGCGAGGGATTCACGTTAGTCGGGGAGACTAGGCTCGCGTACTCGCACGCGCAGCTTTGGCTACCGCCCGATACACACCGAGCCACTCGGTGGTCGGACGCGCGCGACCCAAGCTTGGGCACGGCGCAGACGCAGCCCACCAAGAGACAAAGAGAACCACACGAAGACAGCTGACTTTTTGGGCAACCTGTCGAGGGGCACTTCGATAACATGCCCTCGGGTCGCCAGGCATAGATCCCGCGGTGTCCGATAAGGCGAAACTTTCGACGGCGCCTAACAGAAGTCGTAGCCCGGCCGCTGAGGCGTCAGCTACGCACACCGACACCAACCCCTCATCTGCGCTGGTGGCGGCAGTTGCACCACAAAAGAGCGGCACTGACTCATGAATGCCGCACCACCCATCGGAAGAATGTAGGCGAGGCTGTATCCTACGAACATGTCGCGTTTCCGTGCCGCGTTGACGCTCCTATCCGGATGCGGATTTCTGGTTCTGTTCACCGTAACGGCTTGTAACAATGGCGAGGCGCCTTCCGCACCCATCGGGGGGGGCGACAGCACCGAGCCACCGGCACAACCGACGGGGCCTGGCGGCGACGGGGTCGGGGGTGACACGAACGGAAGCGGAGGTCGTCCGCCGGTTGTCTTCTGCAGCGGTGCTGGCGGCGAATGCGCTGACGGTCAGGCGTGCGTTGAGGGCACGTGCGCGGCGACGTGCGAACGCGCCTTCAATCGGTGCGGCCCGGGGCTGCAGACCTGCTGCAATGATGGCGCTGAGGTGTGCATGGATAACGCATGCGCCGCGACGTCGGGTGAGTGCGAATTCACGGAAGAATGTGCGCCGGGCGCGTACTGCGAGCCGACGCTCAACACCTGCATCCCGCGACCTACCCGCGAAACCATCTGCGAGTTTCGCCCACCCGTTGGCGAGTTCTCGCCGGAGCCGGGATGTTTGTGGCGCTCGGAAGACACCGTACTGCCGGCCTACGACGACGTTGTCATGGCGCCTGCGGTGGCAAACCTGACGGACGACAATGGCGACGGCGTCACCGATGCACGCGACACACCGGACATCGTTTTCGTTTCGTTCAACCGTGAGGTGGATGGCTGCTGCACACCCAACGGTGTGCTTCGCATCGCCTCGGGCGCCTGCAACGAAGGCCGACTCACCACCCTCGCAACCCTTGGTGGCGGCGCGAGCCGACCGGTGCCGCGCATCGGCGGCGGCGAGTGGACAGGCTGGATCGGCAACTCGACGGGCATAGTCCTGGCGAACCTCGACCCGGACACGGAGCCAAGCGAGCGCGCGCCTGAAATCGTCGCCACCTACCGGGACGGCGGCACCATTGCGTTCAAGCGAACAAGCGCCGATGGCAGCGCTTGGGCGGTTATGTGGGAGAACACAACGTATCTCACGAACAATCATCGCAATACTGGCGGCGCCCAGCCAGCCGCCGCGGACCTGGACGGCGATGGCCGCCCGGAGATCATTATCGGCAACGTTGTGCTCAATGGGCAGACGGGAGAGCTAGTTTGGGATGGACGCCTAACTCCAGGCACAACCGCGGCTGCGAATCGTGGCATCGGCAACAATGCCTTCCTCGGACCCGTCTCGACCGTCGCCGACCTCGACTTAGATGGTGTGCCGGAGGTCATCGCTGGAAATACCGTCTACGACGGCGTCACGGGTGCCGAACGGGCAACGTTCACCTTCACAACGTTTAACGGTGACTGTGACCCGCGCGGCCGCCCTTGTGACGGCTTCAACGGCGTCGGCAACTTCGACGATGACCCAGAAGGCGAAATCGTCATCGTCCGCCAGGGAGAGGTCTTTGTGCTCGACTACGCCGTCGAGGGCGACACGGCGACGCTTACAGAGCTGCACCGTGCTCAGCTTCCCCAGGTTGGCGCCGGCGAGCGCAATGAAGGGGGGCCACCGACCATTGCGGACTTCGACGGCGATGGTCGGCCCGAAATCGGCACCGCTGGCGCGACCTATTACGTAGTCTTCGACTTTGACGACT
>SLEO01000020.1 GCA_007124745.1 Myxococcales bacterium | reverse complement strand
GGCTTGCCGCTGGGCCCAAATCTGGGCGGCGCCAAAGGGCACGCCAGCGTGCCCGGTCCCCCGTAGAGGCCGCACCCCAGGGCCACTCGGGACGCTCCCGCCCACGCCCCTGGGACGCTCGCTCTCGTTCTGCGGCCGTCGGGCCAAGAGTAGCGAACTAGGAACAAAGGGAAGGCGGCTCATGCCCCTTATCCGGTGCGCGCGCGCTTAGGCGAGTTCGGCTTCTTTTTCGTAGACGACTAGGGGGCGTTCGCCATGGGTGACGACTTCTTCGTTCACCATGACTTCGCGGATGCCCGACTGGGAGGGGATGTCGTACATGATGTCGAGCATGGAGGCCTCCATGATGGCGCGTAGACCGCGGGCGCCGGTTGCGCGGCGAATAGACTCGTGCGCGATGGCCTCTAGTGCGCTCTTCGAGAACTTGAGTTTGACCCCGTCCATCTCGAAAAGGCGCTGATACTGCTTCACCAGCGCGTTGCGTGGTGTGGTCAGGATGTCGATGAGCGCGCTTTCGCTCAGCTCGTGAAGGGTGGCTACCACGGGTAGGCGGCCGACAAACTCGGGGATAAGCCCGGCCTTCACCAAGTCTTCCGGCTGAACTTGGCGCAGCAGTTCGCCGACGTTCCGCTCGGTCTTTGACGTTACCGTTGCGCCGAACCCGAGCGTCTTTTTGCCCACGCGCCGCTCGATGATTTGGTCGAGGCCCACGAAGGCGCCGCCGCAAATAAAGAGAATATTCGACGTGTCGATTTGCAGAAAGTCCTGCTGCGGGTGCTTGCGACCGCCCTTAGGGGGTACGTTCGCGATGGTCCCCTCGATAATCTTGAGCAGCGCCTGCTGCACGCCTTCACCGCTGACGTCGCGGGTGATCGACGGGTTGTCGCCTTTGCGGGCCACCTTGTCGATTTCGTCGATGTAGACGATGCCACGCTGGGCACGCTCGACATCGTGGTCCGCGTTCTGCAGCAGCTGAACGATGATGTTTTCGACGTCTTCGCCGACGTAACCGGCCTCCGTCAGTGTCGTGGCATCCGCGATGGCGAAGGGAACGTTGATGATTTTCGCGAGTGTCTGCGCCAGGAGGGTCTTGCCGCAACCCGTGGGCCCAAGCAGCAGGATATTGGACTTCTGCAGCTCAACATCCTCACGGCCGGCCTGAGATTCAATGCGTTTGTAGTGGTTGTGGACGGCGACGGAGAGCACCTTCTTGGCCTGCTCTTGGCCTATGACATATTCGTCGAGTGTCGCCTTGATCTCGTGCGGCTTGGGCAATGGGTTGCCCGTCTGGACCGAATCCTCACGGTCGACCTCCTCCGCGATGATATCATTGCATAAAGCGATGCATTCGTCGCAGATGTAAACCGTCGGTCCGGCGATCAGCTTCTTGACCTCGCGCTGCGATTTGCCGCAGAAAGAGCAGTGAAGGTTCCCGTGGGCGTCGTCTCTTCTTCGGTCTACCATGGTCTCTGCGCTCCCTGATTCCGGCAACCAGCTCGGGTCACGCTCCGCGTTGCCGCCTGAGCGGTTCCAAGTGTGGGCCCAACGCAGCACAGCAGCGCCAAGTCCTCTCTAGAGGGTACCGCCGGCACCGCCTCTCGGCAAGATAGGAGCCGCCCTAGTGGCGTAAATGCTAAGGATTTCGTGTCCTCGCTTTGCCCGGGCGCGCGCTGTCCGGCGCTGACCCACTTAGGTTCTCTCTTGCGACCCGATACAGCGCGCCGTCCTCGGGGGCCCTGCCTACTTCTTTGAGCGGGGCGCGATGACATCATCAATGATGCCGTAGGTCTTCGCGTCTTCGGCGGAGAGGTAGCGGTCGCGCTCCGTGTCCGACTTGATCTGCTCTTCCTTCTGCCCGGTGTGCTCCGAGAGGATCTGATTCATGCGTTGGCGCAAGAGGATGATCTCCCGCGCGTGGATCTCAATATCACTGGCCTGTCCGCGGGTACCGCCGAGCGGCTGGTGAATCATCACGCGGCTGTTTGGCAGGGCTTTGCGCATCCCCTTAGCGCCAGCTGCGAGCAGCCAGGCGGCCATCGACGCAGCTTGCCCAAGACAAACCGTGGAGACGGGACAGCGCACGTACTGCATCGTGTCGTAGATGGCGAGTCCGGCGGTAATCACACCGCCTGGGCTGTTGATGTACAGCGTAATTTCCTTGTCCGGATCTTCGCTTTCGAGAAAGAGCATCTGGGCAATAATGATATTAGCGACATCATCATTGACCTCCGTGCCCAAAAAGACAATGCGGTCCTTGAGCAACCGAGAAAAAATGTCCCAGCTGCGCTCGCCGCGGTGCGTGGTTTCAACAACTTGGGGGTAGGGAATAAATCCAGTTTCGCGTGACATCATCGCTCCTTAGGCTCGCGTGTGGCTCGGCTTCCGAGTGTAGACGCTACGAAGCGTAGCATGCACGCACAAATCGCCCGGCGACCAAATCGCTAGCGCTCGGCACCGGGTAAGTCGGTTAGGCAACCCTAGCGCGCTCGCATATAGGTTTGGGATTCGGCCGTGCGCGGAACGTGCGGCGTGGATGCCCAGCGTGGATTGCGAGCTTCGTTGGGAGGGCTTGGCCCCTGAACCTCGGCGACAGCCGCACCGGGTGCGTCAGCTACGCGCGGCGTTGACTCAGAAGCGTACGTTGGCGGGGAGTTCAAGCTGCGCTTGCTCGCACAGATGACGCAGAATCTTGTCGGTGATGACCTGGCTCTCGAGCGCATCCTGACCCTCTTCCTCGCGGGCGTAGCGCGCGCGGATGGCGGCGGGGTGCTTGCCTTCGCGTTCCGCTTCCAGGGCGATGAGCTGTTCCACTTCGCTCTCGCTTGCGGAAATCGATAGCTTTTCGGTGAGCGCGGAAAAGACAACCGCCTTTTGCACAGCGAGCTTAGCCTCCTCCGCACCCGTCTCTTCTAAGACACGCCTGAAGTCGAATTCACCTTCGGCGCCCGAATCCTGATGTGCCTTGAACAGTTCAATGGCTCGGTTGAACCCCGCACCGCTCTTGATGGCGGCCTGCTTCTGGCGCTCGACAAGACTTGGTGGGACTTCGACCGGATTGAGGCCCACGAACGCGTCCAGAATGGCCTTGCGATAGGTCATCGCCGCCACATCCTGCCGTTGTTTGAGCATGTCTTCGCGGAGCTTGGCGCGTAGTGCCTCTAGGCTCTCGCTATCACTCGCGTCTTTCGCGAAGTCGTCGTCGAGGTCGGGTAACTCAAGGCGCTGCACGCTTCGAATCACGACTTCAAACTTGCGGTTGCCCTGGTCCTCGTTTTCTTCGACAACGACGGTCTCGCCCGCCGTCTTACCTACCAGCGCGGCCTCTAGGTGCTCGGGCAGTTTGCCCGAACCGATTTCGATGGGCAGCTCGTCGATGGTCTTGTCGGGGGCCGCATCGTTCATGTCTGCGGCTGCGCCCTGCCAGAGCTTGATGCTTGCGATGACCTGGTCGCCGTTCTGAACCTGGTGGCCCTCATCGGTGCCGACGTACTCGCCCGCTTCGTTACGCACGGCCTCAAGGCGCTCGGCCACCTCCTCGTCGGTCACGCTCACGTCCTCGAGTTTCGCACTCAAGCCCGCGTAGCTGAACTCTGTGATGTTGGGCAATACCTCAACGCGCACGGAATATTCCAGCGGAGCGCCTTCCGGCGCTTCGATGCGCTGCAGTACGGGCGCACTGACGACATTGATCGAGCGCTCACGCATGGTCTCGGTGAGCGATTTGTCGATCAAGTCCTGGTTGACCTGAGCGCTAACCTGACCTGCGTAGAGCTTTTTCACCAGCTGCAGTGGCGCCTTGCCGGGCCTGAAGCCCTTCACCGCCGCTTTCGGCGCCAAGCGCTTGAAAGCGCTTTCACGCGCCACACTCACCTCGGTCCAGGGGAGCTGGACTTCGATATCAAAAAGGACCGGGGAGACTTCGTTTACTTTTACCTGCATGACTTCGCTCAAAACGCCCCGCAAGCTTAGGCGGGTTTGCGGATCAGGCAATGCGCCGACGCTGCCTTGCAGGCCATACCGCGCCGAGCGCGCGCGAATCGTTGGCCATAGCGCGCGTCGAGGTCCGCACCTTGGTGGACTTAGAGGCCCTTGGATTCGGTGGATGGAGTGCCGCCCACGAGAGTCGAAGCGCAAGGCAACGGGCGCCCTGTGGTCGGTGCGCGCCGGCCCGGGCTGTGACCCTGGCTGTGGCCCTGGCTTGTGCATGCGGCGTGTGATACTTCGCGCCGGTGCCATTCGCGTCTTCGTCCGCGCTGCCAGCGGTGCCCTCTCGGCGCAAGCCACTCAGAGCGCTGAGCCACGGCCAGTGGCCGTCCCCCCACGCCGGGGTGTCTGCGCGCGTCAGGGGCGCGTCAGTCCCAGGGCTTGCCGGGCTCGCTATGTGGGCGACGGCTGCCTGTCTCGCGCTAGTGCCTCTCGAGGCTGCCCTGGCGCAAACGGGTCCAGAAGAGGGCTACGATAGCAGCAGCGGCACTTGGGATTCGGCGGGCGGAGCGCCCCCACCTGCTTCTGGTGACGGTTCGCCGTCGCGTGCTGTCGACTTCGAAGCGGAGCTAGACGAGGACACCACCTCCGACGACGAGAGCGAGGACGGTGGCTACACTCCGGAAGACGATGAGGAGGCATCGAACGACGCGCTAGACTCAGAGGCGGCGGGCACAGCGGGCAATCTCAATCTCGAGCGACCGGCGCAGATGCCGATCATCGCACCGAACACGTTGCTGCAAGCCGATGGTGAAGAGGCCGATGGTGCAGAGGCCGAAACTGCAGCGGCGCGCGCAGGCGTCACCGAGCCCGAGGCGCCGCGGTCCTTCGCCCAGAGGTTGGGGAACTGGTTTACTGGGCGCAATGCTGTTGGTCTGGGCGCGGAAACCGGCCGCTCGCCGAGTGGCGATATCTCCCGCATCGAAGAGCCCCTGGGGCCCCAGCCGATTCTCACGCTTCATGGCTATTTCCGCACACGCGGTGAGATATACCGGCACTTCGACCTTAACCGCCCGCCGATTCCGGGCGCGGCGAACAACGTCCCCTTCTCGCGTTTCCGGCCCGTGGAAGATGGGGTGAGCCCAATAGGAGGCTGCGGCTCGGAGCCAGAGCTTGACCCCTCGGTGGCAAGCCCCTGCGGCGGCAATGCGCTGCGTTTTGCCAACATGCGCTTTCGCATTGAGCCCACGTTGACGATCAACGAGCACATCAAGGTGCACATGACCATCGATGCGCTCGACAACGTCGTGCTGGGGTCAAACCCTGACGCGACTATCTTTTCGCGGAGCGGTGGTGACATCACGCGCGCGGAGGTCCCTCGGATTCCAAGCGAGTTTGCCACCACGTCTGCCGTCTCGCCGAGTGCTGGGGTGAATAGCGACCGGGATGCTCTGCGTGTGCGCCGCGCCTGGGCACAAGTCGGTGACCGCGACATCGGCGAGCTGCGTTTTGGTCGCATGCCCTGGCACTGGGGTCTCGGCGTTTTTGCCAACGCAGGCAATGAATTCGATGATGATTTTGGCAGCGACGTCGACCGCGTGCTGGGCATGGTGCACCTTTTCGGATTCACCCTCGCGGCGTCCTACGACTTCGCGGCCCGTGGTGTGACGCGCTACGCGCTGAACGACCCAGACTACTTCCAGCTCGACGCCGGTGAGAAGGACGACGTCAACCAGTTCATGTTCGCCGTGGCGCGAAGGGTGGACGCGCAGGCCCAAGAAAAGCGCTTGGCCTCCGGAGGGGTAGTGGTCAACGGCGGCTTGCAGTTCGTGCGCCGCTCTCAGTTCCTTTCGGCGACCGGCGTACGCTCCGCGTTCGTCAGCGATGAGCTTGCGGGCTCCCAGCTCGTGCGGCGCAATGCCTGGGAAATCGTCCCGGACGCGTGGTTCCAACTGCTTTGGAAAAGCTTCCGCTTCGAGACCGAAGCCATCCTCTCCTACGGCAAAATCGAAAATATCGGCATCACGGATTTCAGCGAGGACAACTTAACGATGCTGCGATTCGGCTTTGCCGCCGAGACTGAGCTGCGGTTGCTCGACGATAAGCTCGGCATCTACTTCGACACGGGCTTCGCCACGGGTGACGCGGATACGGACGGCCTCAGTACTCAGGAGAATCTCTGGCAGCAGCGTACGGACGACCGCCGCATCTCGACCTTTGCGTTTCATCGCAACTACCGCATCGACCTCATCCTGTGGCGCAATATCCTTGGCCACGTCGCGGGCGCTTACTACTTCAGGCCGGGCGTCAGCTACGATTTCATCCGCACACCCTTCGGCCGGCGTGCGGGTGGGCGCTTTGACCTCATTTACTCACGGGCGGCTGAACGCGTGCAGACCTACGGCGCCGACCCGAACCTCGGCGTTGAGCTCGACGTCTCGCTCTACTTCATGGGCGAGGGCGGGCCGAACGTGCATGACGGTTTCTTCTCGATGGTGCAGTACGGTGTGCTCTTCCCCCTTGCTGGCATGGGCTTTCCTTCCAACAACGGCATCGATGTGTTTCCCGAGGGCAACCCGGGTCTCGCCATCGCTCAGACGGCGCGCTTGCTTCTCGGCGTGCGTTTTTAACGGGGGGTCAAGGGTTTGTGAGCAAGCCGCGCCACATGTTCCGCTGCTCGGCCTGTGAAGCGACCTTCCCACGCTGGCAGGGTCGCTGCCCGCGCTGCAACACCTGGGACACGCTTGCAGAGGTGCCCCTTACGCCCGCCTCAAGCTTGGCGCCCAGCAGCCGTCTCGGTGGCGCCAAGGGGGGCATTGTCGTGGCGCCCCCCACCACACCGCTGCGCGACCTCACCGGGCTCGCCGTGGAGAGGCTGCACTCGGGTTTCGGGGAAATCGACCGCGTAGTCGGTGGCGGTTTTGTGCCTGGTGGGGTCACCTTGCTCGGCGGCGCGCCGGGGATTGGCAAGTCGACGCTCGCGCTCCAGTGGTTAGGCCACTTCGCGAAGGCTGGCGTCAGCTGCCTTTACCAGAGCGGTGAAGAGTCGGCGCCCCAGCTCGCTCAGCGTGCAAGCCGGCTGCGGCCGAGCCAGGTGGCGGATGTCGAGGTGCTGCCGGGGGGCGATGCCCAGTCGCTTATCGATGCCATCCGCAGCGAGAAATTTCAGGTCGTCGTTGTGGACTCGGTGCAGACCCTGCGCGCGGACGGTCAGAGCTGGTCCGCCGGTTCGGTCACCCAACTCCGTGAGGTTACCGCTGCGGTGGTCGACGCGGCCAAGACCGCTAACGTTGCCGTGCTGCTGATTGGGCACATCACCAAGGAGGGTGCGCTCGCCGGCCCAAAGGTACTCGAGCACCTGGTGGATACGGTGCTGACCTTTGAAGGGCACCCCAGCTCGGACTACCGCGTGGTGCGTGCCGTCAAGAACCGCTTCGGGCCGGCGCAAACGCTGGCCATTTTTGAAATGCGGCCTTTCGGTCTGCATGAGGTGCCCGACCCGAGTGCGGCGTTCCTCG
>SLEO01000336.1 GCA_007124745.1 Myxococcales bacterium | reverse complement strand
GTCACGAAGAAGCAGGTGCTGCGCGGCTTTCGCGAAGGCGGTGCGGTGAGTCTGGACCTTCACGGCCGAACGCTCGCGCAGGCGGAGCAAGCGCTAGAGCGGGCCTACAGCACGGCGCGCGGCCGCGGCACGCGCTACCTCATCGTGGTGCACGGTAAAGGCCTGCACAGCGAAGCGGGGGTGGCGCGCCTCCGGGAAGCGGTGCGGGGTTGGCTCGAGGACGGCCTGCTCTCCTCCGAGGTGCTCGCGTTGGCGTCGCTGCCTGAACTCGCCGGCGGCCTCGGCGCGACCCACGTCTGGCTCACCCGCGGCTGAACGCCGCCGCTGGCGGATTGGAACGTCTGAAGGGCAAGCGCTCAGGCGGGGTGATAGCGCGAAAACGCGGCGGAAAAGGGCCGGCGGTCGGGTAGCCGTTTAGGAGGCATGTTCGCAAAACGCCCCCGGGTTTTCGGGAGGCGGCACGGCCAAGGTGCCTTGGGCGTGCTAGGTCCCGCTGCGTGAGTGACGTCAGCGACCTTGAGACAGCGGTAGCGCTAGCCCGTGCAGCAGGTGACATCTTGCTCGAAGTGTACGCCGGGGACTTCAGCGTCGAGATGAAGGGCGCATCCGACCCCGTGACCGACGCCGACAAGCGCGCGAACGCGTTTTTGGTGGCGTCGCTCGCCCGCGCCTTCCCCAAGGACGGCATCGTGGCTGAAGAGACTCTCGACCAAAGCGCGGCGGGCAAGTTCGAGCGGTGTTGGTACGTCGACCCCCTCGATGGGACGCGGGAGTTTATCAAGAAAAACGGTGAGTTCTCGGTGATGCTCGGCCTTGCGGTTGGGACGGAAGCACGCCTCGGTGTCGTCTACCAGCCCGTCGGCGATAGACTCTACGCGGGGGCGGTCGGCGCAGGCGCGTTCACTGAAGTGGCGGGCGGTGCGCGTTCGCCCCTGGCGCGGGATGCGGGCCCGGAGGTGGACTTGCGCATGGTGGTCTCCCGCTCACATAGCTCGGCGCGCATCGACCGCGTCCGGGCTGCGCTGCCCGTGAGCGAGACGCGGCGCAGCGGCTCGGTGGGCCTCAAGCTTGGGCTCATCGCTGCCGACGAAGCGGACCTCTACGTGCATTTCTCCGACCGCACCTGCGTCTGGGACTGCTGTGGCCCGGAAGCCATCCTGCGTGCCGCAGGCGGCGTTGTGACCGACATCCGCGGCGAGGCCTTCCAATACGACGGCCGCATCCAAAACACCTACGGCATTCTCGCAGGCACCCCGCGCGCCCACGCGCTCGCGCTGCCCATCGCGCGCGCCGAGCTCGAAGCCGCCCGCGCTGGCGCCTGACATGTGCCCTCCAGTCAGCATGCAGGGCCCGTCACGTTGGTTCAGGTCCTGCCTACGCGGCCTGGTCCATGCCTACCGCGCGCTCCTCTCGCCCCTACTCGGGCCCCGCTGCCGCTTCCACCCAACCTGCTCCGCCTACGCCCTCGCAGTCTTAGAGACGCAACCCCTCCACACAGCGCTCTGGCTGACGCTACGCCGGCTCCTCCGCTGCCACCCCTGGCACCCCGGCGGCCACGACCCCCCTCCCCCCTGTCGCTCTGCGTCTTGCCTGGATTGACGCGTTTGCTCTTAGCGTAACTGTTCAGGGGGGACATTTTACAAAATGCCCCCCTGAACAGTTACAGTGTGACGCGCTGGCCATGGGGGCGGATGACAGCGGGGGGGAAGGCTGGTACAAGGCCGCGAACGTATGCGCTTCATTCATGAGCTTCACCGTACGCATTCTTGCGGCGGTATTCGGGCGGCGGACATTGACCGGGAGGTTGTGCTTTTCGGTTGGGTGGATAGCCGGCGCGACCATGGCGGCTGCATTTTCATCGACTTGCGCGACCGCGATGGCATCACGCAGGTCGTCTTCGATAGCGCCGAAGACCCAGAGGCGTACGCCGAGGGTGACCGGGCGCGCTCTGAATGGGTGCTCGCTATCAAAGGACGCGTGCGGGACCGGGCCCAGATGCGCAATCCGCGGCTGCCCACCGGCGACGTCGAGGTGCTGGCCACGCGCGCTGAGGTGTTGAGCCGCTCGGAGACGCCGCCCTTTGTCATCGCGGACGATATCGACACGGGCGAGGACAAGCGGTTGGCCTACCGCTACCTCGACCTGCGGCGGCCTGCACTACAGCGCAACCTGATGCGGCGCTCGCAGCTCAACCAGCAAACGCGCACCTATCTGCACGACGCCGGCTTCATCGAGATCGAGACGCCCTTCCTGGTGAAGTATACGCCCGGCGGCGCGCGCAACTTCCTGGTGCCCGCGCGCATTAACCCTGGGCATTTTTATGCGCTTGCCGAGAGCCCACAGCTCTTCAAGCAGCTGCTGATGGTGGGTGGGTATGACCGCTACTTCCAGATCGTGCGTTGCTTCCGGGACGAGGACCTGCGCATCGACCGCCAGCCCGAGTTCACGCAAATTGATATCGAGGCGAGCTTCATCGACGAAGAGAGCCTTTTCGCGCTAGTCGAGGGGCTCGTCTTTCGCCTCTGGCGCGAGGTCCTGGGCGTTGAGCTGCTGGAACGCTACCCCAGCGGCAAGTTGCCGAGGCTCGCATTCGCCGAGTCGATGGCCAAGTACGGCAACGACAAGCCCGACCTGCGCTTCGGTCTTGAGCACACCGACCTGACCGAGCTTACCGTGGCACATGGCGGTGGAGGCATTCCCATGTTGACCCCGCTCGCGGAGAAGTTTGCAAGCGGCGCCTACCGCCGGGACCTGCCACCGGAAATCGTCAAGGCGCTCGTCGTGCCCGCGAGCCACACCTTTTCGCGCTCGGACCTCGATAAGCTTGAGACCTACGTGAAGCAGCTAGGTGCCGGGGGGCTGGCGCGCGCCAAGGTAGGCGCCGACGGCCGCACCTGGGAGCAGTCCCCTCTCGCGAAGTTCGCGACGCCGGACTTTATCGCGGCGGTGCATGAGGCAACGGGTGCACAGCCTGGTGACCTCATTCTCTTTCAGTTCGGTCCCACCGACCGTACGCACATGATCATGGCGAACCTGCGGCTTCACTTGGGCAAGCAGCTTGGGCTGATTCCGGAATCGGGCAGCGGTGGCGAGTGGAACTTCCTTTGGGTCACGCAGCCGCCGCTCTTCGAGTACGACGCCGATAAAAAGCGCTTCGTAGCCGCCCATCACATGTTCACCCGCCCGACGGACGAAAGTGCAGCGCTGCTCGAGTCAGACCCGGCCAAGGTGCTCTGCCACCGTTACGACCTCGTTTTGAATGGGTTTGAGATCGGCGGCGGCTCGATACGGTTGCATGACCCGGAGTTGCAAGCTCGGGTGTTCCGCGTGCTCGGCATGAGCGACGACGAAGCGCAGGAGAAGTTCGGCTTTTTGCTCGATGCCCTTAAGTTCGGCGCGCCGCCTCATGGGGGCATCGCCGTCGGCATGGACCGCCTGGCGATGCTCGCCTGCGAGACCGAGTCCATTCGCGACGTCATCGCTTTCCCCAAGACGCAAAAGGGCAATGACCTGATGACCGGAGCTCCCGCCGGCGTGAGTCCCGAGCAGCTTCTTGAGCTCCACATTAAGCCCGTCGCTCGCTGATCTATGCCGATAGGTACGGCACGATCGTAAGCGTTCAGGGGGTCCAATGAGCGACAATGCTGCAGGAAAGAGCGCGTGGGGAGGGCCCCGCGCGCAGCTTTAGGTTTTTTGGGGGAGGGTTTGCGGGATTTACTCCCGAAAGCCCGGGGGCATTTTGAAAAATGCCCCCTGAACAGTTACGCACGATCAGCTGCGATCAAAGCTCGATCATGTGTGATGATGCGTCGGCTACGGTCTCATGATGCATTAGGATGCTTGGTCCCGCGGGGGGTTGGTGGCTAGGGGATTAGCCAGTCCATGTAAGGAAATAAGGCGAATCCTGGTCGTGCCTTGTGGCATTGTGTGTGCTTAAGTGCGCCGCGTGAAGAACCTATCTCGGTGCGTCAACACGTCCCCTACGTGCTCACTTAGTCAGCCGGACTTCTTTCGGACGAGCCCTGGTCGGCTTCGTAGTCCATGGGCTTGGCGTTGCAGCGCTGCGTTGGCGGGTCTCCTAGCGTGGAGCTGCGTGCCCGTAACGGACGATGGTCGCGGTGGCAGAACGCAGGCCCGCACGCCAGTCGATCCCCAGGACTCGCAGGCGGTAGCGCGGGAAGTCGCCGAGCTTGTGGAAGAGCGTTCAGGCTTCTGCAACTGTGCCGTCCAGGACATCAACCTGTACCGCTATGAGGTTGAGGCGCGTATTGCCGCTCTGAGGCGTCTGCGTGCGGAGGCCGGCACCGACACCCGAGAAATCGAGATGCGCCTCCAAGACGCCGAGCGCGAGCGCGATGCGCTAGCCCAAGGCAACACCAGCTTTGGTTCCGGAGGCAATAGCTTCGGTGGCGGCACGTTCGACCCTGGATTTGGAGGCCCCGCTAATGGCTCAGTAGGTGGTTCTGTCGACGCTCAGCGTCAGGCGGAGACGTGCCGAAGTCTCTTCGCTGAGTTCGGTTCGGAGCAAGCTGCAGCGCGGGGGCTGGATAGTATCGTAGCGGCGTGTGGGCAGTCCGTAGGTAGCCAGTCCTTCGGGGGACCATCGGGCGCCCAAGCACCCGGCCAGGGCGCATTGGCCCCACCCGGAAACCGGCGCTGGATCGCCCATTTCGTGGAGGCGGAGGCGCGCTTTAACGATTGTCTACTGCGCGCGTCGAATAACGTCCGCACCACGGCAGCGTGCAATGCGCTCACAGCTAACCCGTTTGGGGTGGAAGGCTGCGTGAGAGCCTACATGGATGCTCGCATCTACGCTGAAGAACTCGCCGATCTCTGTCTCGAACAGTCGCCCATAAGCACGACCGGTACCGACCCGGGCGTTACGGCAACCCCGGGCCCTGGTCCCGTTCTGCTGTAGCGAGCTCGCCCTTGATAGCGGCTGCGCCACCGTTTGTGCTGACCCGACTCGCTGCGGCGGGTACCCTTGCGATGCAAAAGGCAAGTGTCCGCGGATTTCGCCGGCGCTTTCGCACAACGATGGGTCTCGCCGGAGTAGGCGCTCGGTGTTTCATCCGAGCGCAGGGTGGGGCTGTGCTAGGTTCGCGCGGCGGTGAGATATACGCTTTGGGAGATCGTTCGACCGTACCGTCGGCAACTGGGTGTGGGCGCGGTCTTGTTAGCGGCGACGAACGGTCTGGACAAGTCGATTCCTTGGTTGCTTAAGGGTGCCATTGATGCGTTGCGCGAACAGCGCTTGCGCGCGGTTGTGGTGGCCGCCGCTTGGGTTGTGGCGGTAGCTGCGGCCCTTTGGGTGGTGCGGACTGCGTCGCGCTTGGTCATTTTTCACGTCGGTCGTCAGACCGAGTTTGATATGCGCAATGCGCTTTGCGACAAGCTGCAACGCATCGACGAACGCTTCGTGGCACTGCTCGGCAGTGGGGAAATGATGAGCCGGGCCACGAGCGACATGGCCAATGTGCGCACGCTCATCGGCTTCGGCGGTATGAACTTGGTCAACACCGCGCTGGCCTACGGTTTGGCGCTGGCGTTGATGTTGACGTTGTCACCGACGCTAACGCTCTGGGCGCTCTTGCCTTACCCGGGCTTCGTATTGGTTGCACGGGGCCTAGGCCGCGGTCTCTTTAGGCGGTCCCACGCCATTGCCACGACGACGGGCGCGCTCTCGACGCGCCTCGAGAACTTCATTCGCGGGATTCGCATTCAGCGCACCTACGGCCTTGAGGACGATGAACGAGAACGCTTCTCAGCGCTGAATGACCGGCTGCTCCGCGACCACCTTTCCCTCGTTCGTCTGCGGGCGGTGCTTTGGCCGTTGCTGTCGCTGCTGACGGCGGCGGGCACGCTGCTCGTCATTTGGCGGGGCGGCAGCATGGTGCTGACGGGTGAGCTGAGTATCGGCGAGTTTGTCGCGTTCAACGCCTATCTCGGCCAGTTGGTCTGGCCTTCGATGGCTGTGGGCTTTCTGCTGGCGGTATTGCAGCGCGGCCGTGCATCACTCCTGCGTTTGCAAGAGGTGCTGCTCGCCCCTGAAACCGCACGGGGTTCCCTCGCACCGCCTCCGGAAGAGGGCGCGCGCTTAAGCCTTGAGCACGTCAGCTACGCCTACGGGGCGCACCAAGCGACGGTCGCAGCGTTTACCGGCCCGCCAGGATCACATGCCGTGGTGCGCCCAACGAGCGGCACGTCAGAGGCGCGGGCGTTGCCCGCCGGCGACGCCCGCGAGCCGGGTCCGCAAAAGGCTACCGTGACAACCGCCGCGGACGTTCGTGGCCCGGTGGTGATTCGCAACGTCAGCCTAAGCTTGCCCGCGCGCGGCCTGGTGGCGCTCGTCGGCCGGTCGGGTTCGGGCAAGAGCACCCTGGCCAAGTTGCTGGCGGGGCGCTTGCTGCCAACGGCGGGCACGGCGGTCTTCGGTCCGCATGCACTGAGCGAACTCAGTGAGGCGGGGCTTGCGCAGCGCATTCAGCTCTGTCCTCAGGAGGTCACGCTTTTCTCCACCAGTCTGCGTCGTAACCTGCTCGTGGGTGGTCGATTCGACCCCGCCATCGGCGAGGCCGATTTACTTGCCGCACTTGAAAAAGCGGGCCTCGGGGCCGAGGTAGGCGGCCTGCCCAACGGCCTTGATACGTTGGTGGGTGAGCGCGGTGTGCAGCTTTCTGGCGGACAGGCGCAGCGGCTCGCGCTTGCGCGGACGCTGCTCGCGCGGGCGCCGGTCATGGTGTTTGACGACCCGATTAGCGCGGTGGATGCAGTGACGGAGCGTCATCTTTTGGGCACGCTGCGAGCACTCGCAACGGAGCATGCGGTGGTGCTCATCACACACCGTGCTTCGGCGGCGGCGCTCGCGGACCGTATTTTCGTGCTGGAAGCCGGTGAGCTGGTGGAGGAGGGCACGCATCGAGAGCTTTCCGCCAAGGGAGGCATTTACGCGCGCTTGGCCGAACGACAGGCGCTTGAGGCGGGACTCGTCGGGCGAGGGACTGCCCCATGAAGGCCTGGCTACTCGACCTCTGGGGCCGCACCCAGAGCCCGCCTGCGGGGAGTGATGTCCTTGGCATCGGTGGCCTGCGACCCGAGCGCGCCATTCAAGAGGGACGCGACCTACGGTTGCTCGGCTACTTTGCATCCTATGCGAAGCCCGAATGGCACTGGCTACTGTTAGCGCTCCTGTTGATGCCGCTGATGTCCGGCCTCGGGCTCCTTCAGCCGTGGCTCATCAAGCAAGCGGTTGATGCGGCGCTGATTGAGGAGAGCCTGCCGGCCTTGCTCAACGTGGTCGGTCTCTTCGCGTTGGTGATTGCCGGTGAGTTCGTCGTGCGTTTCGCCCAGACCTATGCGCTGCAGTACGCAGGGCAGCGGGCGGTCGCGCGCTTGCGCCTGGCGCTCTTCTCGCACCTGCAGAGGCTGCACGTACGCGTCTTCGACGGCACGCCGCTCGGCCGGCTCGTGACCCGCCT